>DATJHX010000219.1:0-13501 GCA_035493655.1 Nitrosospira sp. | reverse complement strand
AAGGCGCCCAGCGTCTCGCCGTGGTAGCCGTTCTGCAAGCTGACGAATGCATTTTTTTCAGGGCGACCGCTATTCCGCCAGTAATGAAAGCTCATCTTCAAAGCAATTTCCACTGCGGAAGCGCCATCGCTGCTGTAAAAGCAATGGCTGAGCCCGCCGGGAACGAGCTTGCTCAGTCGTTCTGATAATTCCACTACCGGCTCATGCGTAAAGCCAGCCAGCATCACATGTTCCACCTTCTCAAGCTGTTCCCGAACGGCCGCGTTGATACGGCTGTTGGCATGGCCGAACAGATTAACCCACCACGACCCGATGGCATCGAGGTAGCGTTTGCCATCATGGCCGTATAGCCAGATACCCGCAGCGCGAGCGATCGAGATCAGCGGCAGCCTCTCATGCTGTTTCATCTGAGTGCACGGATGCCACACGGTTTTGAAGCTGCGTTCCTGCCAAGGCTCAGTCATTGTTGGTACACACGGCTTGCGCGGTTTGGCGCGGTTGGAGATACGCGGGGAAAAGCTAAATCCATGGCGGCTGTGATGCGTGGATGCGAATTATCTCATTAGTCAGGTTGGATTGCTAATGATGGGGCTTGCTCCGGAGACATCGGGATTTTCGATGAAAATGGGAATGCCATTTTTATCGTTCGTTAAAGAAAAAAATCATTCAAGTAGGATGCTCGCCTGCCGTTAACCAAACGTGGGGACAAGCGGAGAGGAATAATAAACTCCGGACGCGTCTTCCGCTGGATTTTATTAATGTCAAAAATGAGGGAGAACATCGTGGATAGAATCGTGCAATACGTGAAACAGTTTCTGAGCGAAGAAGACGGCGTGACGGCTATTGAATACGGACTGATCGCTGCCCTGATCGCGGTAATGATTATCGGTGGCGCGCAATTGGTTGGCGAAAACTTGCTCACCACATTCAACACCATCGCTACTAGACTTACGGGTGCATGAAATAAGGCTTCAGTGAGTGCCAGGGGTGATCTTCTCTGATCACCCCTGGCGGCCGCAACTGCCCCCATACCGCGCCAAGCTGCTTTGCCTGAAGACGCCGGCCGAAGGATTCGATGCATCCGCTGATCATTGGGTTTCTGCTGTCGCTGCTGTTTGTCGCAGCCTGGCACGATATCCGTAGCCGCCGTATCCCAAATGCCCTGGTTTTACCGGGCGCCGTTGCAGGTTTACTGTCAAATGCCATCCTGTCCCAGGAAATGGAGGGGCTGGGCATTTTCGATTCCCTGGCGGGGCTGGGGCTTGGTTTCGTACTGCTGCTGCCACCTTACTTCTTGCGTGCAATGGGGGCGGGCGACGTAAAGCTCATGGCCATGACCGGGACCTTTCTCGGCATGAAAGGGGTGATGGACGCTTTCGTGTATATCCTTCTCGCAGGAGGTTTGCTGGCACTGGCCATGGCTTGGCGCCAGGGCAATCTGATCGTGCTGCTTCGCAAGCTCAAGACCGAGCCATTCGCCATGGGGAATTCAGCGGAGCTTCGCTCAGCAAAAACCGCATCAACGGCAGAGCCTTCTTGCATAGCCGCGAATCCCGCAGAGCGCGCTGCAAAATTTGACCAGTTGCCTTATGGGGTAGCGATTGCAGCCGGGACGGCGGTGTGGATCATTACTGTTTACGGCTGATGAGCGGGCAGCCGCAAGCAAGGTTGTAAGCAGGTCAATAGTAATAGTCAGTAGTCAGTATCGTCAATTCTTATAAAACTGACAAAAGCGCCCCGTTTCCCTTTCTGCTCGCTCAAAGTACCTCAACCCGTTCGTAGCATCATACAGCAAGAGACAGGTGAATTCCTCCCAAGGCCGGACTGCCGCCCGGGGAGGAACATCAAGAAAGAGGGACCTGTACCCGCAAATGATCCCTGTGGATCGCTTGGGGGTCAGGGGCACGTATAAAACTACAAAGAGATCATGGTCTTACTTTTCACCCTCTTGCCTGCTTGGCGCTGCCCGGGTATGCGCTGCATGACGAACTCATGAAGAACGTCAGGGGAATGTGGATGATCGCGATCTCCTTATTGCTGGGCCTGGCCGCGATGCTGGTGGCTGGCAAATGGGTGATACAGCGAACGAGCGTAGAGGCGTCGACGGTAGTTATCGCTGCTCAGAATATCGATGTCGGCACCCGGTTGACCCCGGATTTGTTGCAGTCAGCGGACTGGCCGCGCGCCAGTATGCCTCCCGGGTCTTTCCAGGATGTGAAGGCCCTCAACTCGCGGGTAGTCAGGATCAATCTGGTGCGAGGAGAGCCGCTGCTTGAATCCAAGCTGGCTCCCGAAGGCAACACAGGCGGGTTGTCCGGCGTGATCACCGAGGGAAATCGCGCCATCACTGTAAAAGTAAATGAAGTTATCGGCCTGGCCGGGTTGGCGTTACCCGGAAACAAGGTGGACATTCTGATAAACACGAAGGATGAAAGCGATAAACCCATCTCCAAGATCGTACTGGAACAGATTCTGGTGCTGGCGGTGGGCCAGGATCTCGGCCGTGATGAAACCAAGCCCAAGGTGGTCAACGCCGTAACGCTGGAGGTGACCCCAGAGGAGGCGGAAAAACTGGATCTGGCGCGCAGTGTGGGGACGTTATCCCTGGTACTGCGCAATCAGGTCGATAAGAGTCCCGGTACGACGGGAGGGATACGCATCGCAGATCTCCTGAAACTGAATCCCGCGGCAGCGGTGATACCGATTCCTGCGCCTGCCTACCGCAAGAATCCTACTGGCGCAAAGCGGACCGAGCAGACGGTTGAAATCATCCGCGGCGTTCAAAAAACTGAAGCAAAACTGGGGGAAAAGGAGCCCGGTTGAAAGCAGTCACAAAAATGAACCGGCCTTTCATTTGTCCTCTCCTGTATCGCACTTTGGGGCGAACCATCTACATCCATTTTTTGCGCACCGCTGTACCCGCCCGCCCTCTGGCCCCGTCATTTTTCGCTGCAACCCTCTGCGCCTTCCTGGCGCTGACCGGGGGCACAGCGTCTGAGGCGGCGACGGCCATTACAGCCGCTCCCCCAGTCCCAGCCCCCACCCCTATCCCCGCCGAAGCCCCTCTGGCGGAACCTGTCTCCAGCCTGGATGTGACATTGGGCAAATCCGTCCTGCTCAAAATGCCGGCGGCAGCCGCGCGCTTATCGGTGGGCAATCCCCAGGTTGCCGACGTCATGCTGATCGATCCGGCACAAATTTATGTGCTGGGCAAGTCCATCGGTACGACCAATGTCATTCTTTGGACCCGGGGCGGACAAACCGCGATCATCAATGTTACGGTCTTCATGGATGCCGCGGCGCTACAAAGCAAGTTGCGGGAGCTTATGCCCGAAGAGAGGAATATCAAGGTCAGCGCGGCGGGCGACTCGCTGGTGCTATTCGGCATGGTATCCGACGCGCTCAAGGCGGATCGTGCAGTAGCGCTGGCGGATGCTTACGTGCGCGCTTCCACCAGTGCTCAGGGCGGACCGCAGCGAACCAGCATGGGGGGCGTGGGCGGCAGCAAGGGTAGCCAAGGGAGTAACGAGGGCGGGAGCAAGGGTGGTGACGAGGGCGGTGAATCCCAGGGGGCAGGCCAGGGCAATCCTCAGGTCATCAATTTGCTTCAGGTTGGCAGTAATCAGCAAGTGATGCTGGAAGTGAAGATAGCGGAGATCAATCGGACGGTCGCGGAAAAGCTTGGTTTCGACTTCCAGAGAGCCGCGCGAAAAGCCGGGAGTGCCTGGACACAGATCATGACCGGCATCATCGGGGGCGCGCCTGGGCAACTGTTCCAGTCTTTGAGTACGCCTGGTATCGGTGATTCTTTCCTGATTGATGCCGAGAAAAAAGACGACCTGATGCGTATCCTGGCCGAGCCCAACATCGTGGCGATCAGTGGCCAGGAGGCCAGCTTTCTGGTGGGCGGCGAGGTCATGATCCCCATTCCCCAGTTTGCGGGGGTGATCACCCTTCAGTCCAGACAGTTTGGCGTGGGGTTGAAGTTTACGCCAACAGTCCTGGAGGAAGGCCGCATCAATCTCGTCGTATCTCCGGAGGTAACAGAGTTGGTCAAGTTCGATACCGTGGCCACCACCGGCCTTGGTGGCTTGTTGGCTGTGCCAACCTTCACGACGCGACGCATAGCGACAACCGTGCAACTGCGCGACGGCCAATCGCTCGCCATTGGCGGATTACTGCAAGACAACATCAAGGAGCAGGTCAAACGTTTTCCCGTACTGGGAGAAATTCCGATTTTGGGCGCGTTGTTTCGCAGCAGTGATTTTCAAACAGACAAGACCGAGCTCATGGTCGTGGTGACGCCTCGCCTGATAGCGCCTCTGCAGTCCGGTTACGCCCTGCCGACTGACGCCTTTATAGCACCTGATCGGCCTGAGTTCCTGCTGGAAGGAAAAATGGAAGGCGCCCCGAAAGAGCTGCCGGCAAAAGCAATGCCTGGGCCGGGGTTTCAGCCTCGGGCAGCGCCTGTGCCCGGTACTGGTGATGCCGGCGGATTTCAGATGAAATGAGGAAACCAGGGACATGAGAACGAAATCGATAACGAATATTCCGGCTTGGCTAGCTGTGGCTGCCGTTGTGGCTCTGGTAGCCGTTCTGCCCGCATGTGTACCCGCCACCCCCAGGCTGGATGCCCAATTCGGCACAGCCGTGGATATGGCCCGAGCCCAGCAGACTGCCAATCCGGATGCTTTGCGCAATAGCACCGTAGTCAAGGGAATAGATGGCCAGGCCGGCGCCGCAGCAGCGAACAACTACCGGGATTCATTTATAAACCCGCGACCGGCGCCTGTGGGCGGTGTGGTTAACGTTGGCACGGGCAAAGCCGGAAGCGGGGGCGGAATGGGCGGCGGCAGATAACGGTTGTTCGCTATAGGAGGATGACTGCCTGCCAGCATAGCAAGCGGCGAGCAATCGAAGAACATCCAATGAACAGCCAATGAACAGCCAATGAAACGCATTCCGATCAGGGCGCCCGGCCGCCGAAACTGCGCAGACCCCCGAAAAGAAAGGGGAGCAGTCGGCATTGTCGTGGCATTGTCAATGGCGGTTTTGATCGGTTTTTTCGGTCTGGCGTTTGATCTCGGCAAACTTTATATCGCGAAGTCCGAGCTGCAGAACAGCGCGGACGCATGTGCGCTGGCGGCAGCGCGTGAACTGACCGGCGCCAATACGAATCAGCTTGCTTTGGCCGAAGCCGCGGGCATCACAACGGGCATGCACCATAACGTCCTCTTTCAAAGCGAGGTGGTCTCTCTGACCACCGACGATAGCGTGACATTCAGCCAGACATTTGATGGCGCATATCAATCGAAGGCCGCCATCAATTCAATGGAGGCGCTTCTGATGCAGTTTGCGCGCTGCAGGGTTTCACGCACCGGCATCGCGAACTGGTTTATTCAGGTACTGAACCTTATGCCGGGGATTTCGATCGGCAGCCAGGCAGTCGCCGCAGTGGCCGTGGCCACCCGCACGCCCTCGCAAATCACTTCCTGTGCCATACCGGTGGGCCTGTGCAACAGCTCAGTCACGCCTGCTCCTCCCGTCGGGACGTGGCTGCAGAGCGTTATCGGCCCTGGTAAAGCAGGTAGCGGAACCGGCAATCTGACGGGAAATTTCATGTGGGTCGATTACACCCCTCCTGGTGGCGGTGCTTCCGAGTTGGGCGAAAATTTAACCGGCCCCGGCGTTTGCAATCTTCCCGCGATAGGCTCCCAGGTAGGCGAGGCCGGCGTCATCTCCTCCCTGGCGGCTGCCTGGAATACCCGCTTCGGCATCTATCAGGGCAGCGTAAAACAGGGCGACTCGATCCCCGACTATGCCGGTTATGCCTACACTGATGCGGCAGGTAGCTGGCCCGCGAAATTCAATGCATTTGCCGACTTCAGAAATAAAAGGGGAGCGAATGCTCCCTATCAGGGAGACACGACAACCGGGTTGAAGACCAACGGAACAATCATGAATTCCGCCTATCTGCAGGCAAACGGAGGCGACCGCAGGCTCGCCACGGTCGCAGTTCTCGATTGCAATGGTTTTACCGGAGGATCAACTGTCGCGCCTGTACAGTCATGGGCCTGCGTTCTGATGCTGCATCCCATCAATAACAGCGCCGGGGGCAGCGGAACGGGCTCAGCCCGGATGTATCTCGAATATCTCGGCCGATCGGACGTCCCCGGCAATCCATGCGCGACGTCGGGCGTACCGGCGGGCCCCGATAGCGGCGGCCCGCTTGTCCCTGTCCTGGTGCGCTGATGATTACTATTCGCAGGCGAGCGTGCATGGCCCAAGAAACTTGCGGTAGCCGGCAAAATGGCAGGCGGCGTGCGATCCACGGCGCAATAACTGTGGAGTTCGCCCTGCTGTTGGTACCCCTGCTGCTGGTAGTGTTCGGGGTGGCCGAATATGCCAGGGCACTCTATCAATACAATACACTCGTCAAGACAGTGCGCGATTCCGTACGTTACATCTCCGAGCATAATCCCGGAGATGCGGCTTCCTACGCGGAGGCGCTAAATGATACCCGATGCCTGGCGGTTTACGGCAATACGGGCTGTTCCGGCCCTTCTCTTGCGCCGGGGCTGACAACGGATATGGTTGGAGTTACTTCCAACATCACCGCTACCGCTGCCGGCACGTCCATTACGCTGGTCGAGGTCAGGATCACCGGCTACACCTTCCAGTTCGTATTCAACCCGCTACGTCTTTCGTATGGGCTGGCAAATACTGTTGCGGACACAATTTCCTTCGGCGATATCCACTCGACCATGAGGCAGATATGAGGAATGCGGGGCGGAAAACGGTACCCGATATAGTCGGTGCGCGCGAAGCTCGATCTCGACAGCGAGGAACGGCAGCGGTTGAGTTCGCGCTGATCGCGTCACTCCTGTTTATGCTGCTGTTCGGAGTGATGGAGATGAGCCGTATCCTGTTCTATTGGAATACCGCAACCGAGGCTACCAGGCTGGGTGCACGGCTTGCAGTCGTATGCAATAAGGACGCAGCGGCCATCAAGGCCAGGATGAGTGATTTGCTCAGCCTCCTGGCTCCCGCCAATATCGATATCGCCTATACGCCCGGCGGCTGCGATATCAATACCTGCCGAACGGTTACCGTCAGCATAACGGGGCTGAATGTCTCAACATTCATTCCGTTTGTGCCGTTAAACCTCCGCATGCCCTCATTTTCCACGACGCTGCCGCGTGAGAGCCTGAATAGCACGAACCCTGATTGCAACTGATCGATGGATAGAAGGTGGATAGAGGCAAGAGGTTTATCCGCGAGCGGTGTGAATAAAAATACAAAAGCGCTGTTCGGCCGAGGCAGGATTAGGCAGGGCCAAATAGCCATTCAAATATAACGAGCGAGCGAAACAAGAATTGAAGATCACCGTAATCGCGCAGGACTGGCAATACCCGAACGATATCCAGAAATTTCTGGCAGAGGCCGGCAAGCCGTATCCGCTTATAGCGATGATCGGGGGAATTCAGCAGGTTATAGCTGTGGCCGAACAGGACCGCCCCGATCTGCTGATACTGCAAGGCCAGCTTTTCGACTCAGCGGAACTGCGGATCCTCAGCCACGTTTCATCCCGCTTTCCCGACCTGGGAATGGTCATGCTGTGTCCGGATCAATCGCCTGAATTTCTCATCGAGGTCATGCGTGCTGGCATTCGGGAAGTATTACCTATTCCATTGACACATGACGTGCTTATCGAGGCGGTCGAGCGCTTTCAGCAGAGACTCGTGATGGCGCGCATGCCTGTCAATCAATGCAGGGTATTGGCCTTCATTCCCTGCAAAGGCGGCAGCGGAGCAACGTTCCTGGCTACCAATATCGCCTATGCTCTGGCGGCACTGGAGGATAAGCGCGTTGCGCTGTTTGATTTCAATCTGCAATTTGGTGACGCTTCACTGTTTGTGCACGACCGGCCGGCAGCAACATCAATAGCAGATGTGGCACGCCAGATCCAGCGACTCGATGGATCATTCCTCGCTTCCAGTATGGTCCATGTCTTGCCGAATTTCAGCATTCTGGCTGCGCCGGAAGAGCCTGAGCAAGCCGCGGAAATCAAGTCCGAGCACATCAATCCATTGTTCCAGGTAGCCATGAAACACTATGACTTCGTGATTCTGGATGTGGGGCGCGATCTGGATGCGATTTCGATACAGGCGCTGGATCGCGCTGATCTGATTTTCCCTGTGCTGCAGCAAACCGTTCCCTCTATCCGCGAGGCAAAGCGTATGTCGAGTGTGTTTCGCGCGCTTGGCTATCCCGATGACAAGCTTCGGCTGATTGTGAATCGTTACGAAAAAAATGCCGATATCACGCTCGCCGATATTGAAAATACGCTCGATTTGAAGATATTTAAAATGGTGCCGAACGACTATACCGTGGTCACTCGAGCGGTAAACCAGGGCATTGCGGTGATCAAGCTGGCACGGCGGAGCCCGGTAGCGAAGTCTCTGCAGGAGATTGCGCACGAACTATCCCAAAGTGCCGGCCAGGAAAGCCTGCTTAGAAAACTGTTTGCATTTGGAAAGGCTAAAGACATTCCGGCAGGCGACCCGGCTGGCGTTGTAAAGCAGCGATAAAAAAGGTCAGTAGGAATGAAAAGCAGGAAATGAGAAGGGGAGTAGGCATTCCGCGTCGTTGCGCCTTGCCCCGCACCCCAAAACCGCACACTCCACTCCTGTCCAACTGCCGGATTCAGGATAACTGATGATTTTTATGGAATTAAAGCCATGTCGATACGAGAGCGTCTTCAAAGCGTGAGGCAAACGGGACTGAGCGAGCAAACCCAGCCGCTTCCGGTGGTGCTGCACGATATTCCGGCCTACGAGGAATTAAAGGCACATATCCATCAAAAGTTGCTGGATCGGATGGATCTGACCATCGTGGAAAGCCTCTCGCCCGAACGTCTGCTGCTGGAGATCAAGAATCTGGTGGAGAGGTTGCTGGTCGAGGAAGGTACGCCGCTCAACGAGGTGGAGCGTCAGTGTATTGTGCGGGATATCCAGAACGAAGTGCTTGGCCTGGGTCCGCTGGAACCGCTACTGTTGGATGCGACCATCTCGGACATTCTTGTGAATACGCACCGCCAGGTATATGTCGAGCGGCGCGGCCAACTGGAACTGACCGATACCCATTTCGCCAACGAGGCGCACCTGAGGAAGATCATAGACCGGATCGTTTCGCGTGTCGGGCGTCGCGTGGACGAGTCAAGTCCCATGGTGGATGCGCGCCTGCCCGACGGTTCCCGCGTCAATGCCATCATTCCACCTCTGGCGATCGACGGGTCGCTGCTCTCGATCCGGCGGTTCTCCGTCAAGCCGCTCAAAATGAATGACTTGGTCGGGTATAAATCGCTCACGCCGGAAATGGCTGAAATCATCGCCGGCCTGGTCAAGGGCAAGTGCAGCGTACTCATCTCCGGCGGCACGGGCAGCGGAAAGACGACCCTGCTCAATATCATGTCCGGATTCATTCCTGCTTCGGAACGTATTATCACCATCGAGGACGCGGCCGAGCTGCAGTTGCAACAACCTCACGTGGTGCGCCTGGAAACGCGTCCGCCCAACGTGGAAGGAAAGGGTGAAATTTCCCAGCGCGCATTGGTGCGGAACAGTCTCCGTATGCGGCCCGACCGGGTCATCATTGGCGAGGTACGCGGCGCCGAAGCGCTGGATATGCTTCAGGCCATGAATACCGGCCATGAGGGGTCCATGGCGACAGTCCATGCCAATACTGCGAGGGATGCTTTGGGCAGGGTCGAGAATATGGTGAACATGGCGGGTTTGAACCTGCCGATCAAAGCAGTCCGCCAGCAGATCAGCTCGGCCATCTGGATCGTCATTCAGGCATTGCGTCTAACGGATGGCAAGCGCAAGGTGACCAGTATCCAGGAGATCACGGGCATGGAAGGCGACATTATCACCATGCAGGAAATCTTCACTTTCGAACAGACCGGTACGTCGGCGGACGGAACGGTGCAGGGGCATTTCCGCGCTACCGGTATTCGCCCCAAATTCGCGGAGCGCCTGAAGAAATATGGAATACCACTGCGGGAGGACTTGTTCGATCCCTCCCGGCGGTATACATAGGAAGAAGGGAAGAAGAGGCGCGATGGACTCGCTCTATTACCTTTTTCTGATATTTTTCTTTCTTGCCGTAGTGCTGTTCCTGGAAGGTCTCTACCTTGCGTGGAACGCTTACAGAGGTCCGGAGGCAAAGCGCATCCAGGAACGTTTGCAGGCGGTTTCCGCCGGTTGGGCTGGTGCCGAGACAGCGCTTCTCAAACAGAGGCTGTTGAGCAATTCCCCCGCGCTGGAACGCTTCCTGTTGCAGGTGCCGCGTATTCATGGCCTCGACCGGCTGCTTCAGCAGTCCGGAATGTCACTCATGGTGATCCATTTCCTCGGCTATACCGCCATAACGGCGACGGGCGGAATGGCGAGCGCGGCATTGCTGGGACTGCCGTTTATCGCCACGCTGTTCTGTGCCGTAGTTGGGAGCACGCTGCCTTTGCTCTTCGTGCTCAGCGCAAAACGCAAGCGCCTTACAAAAATAGAACATCAATTACCCGAAGCCATCGATTTGATGGCGCGTGCGCTGAAGGCGGGGCATGCTTTTTCGGGCGCGTTGCAAATGGTGTCCACTGATGGGCCAGAGCCGACTGCGGCCGAGTTTCGCCTGACATTCGATGAAATCAATTTTGGCGTTTCAGTGCAGGATGCATTGATGAATCTTGCTACCCGTGTCCCGATTACCGATCTGCGCTATTTCGTTATCGCTGTGCTGATTCAGCGTGAGAGCGGGGGAAATCTGGCAGAGCTGCTTGAAAAAATCAGCGGACTGATCCGCGCCAGACTTGAACTGCTGGGGAGGATTCGGGTGCTTTCTGCTGAAGGACGCATGTCGGCCTGGATTCTTTCCAGTCTCCCATTTGCCACTGCCTTGATGATCAACTTTGTGAATCCGGGCTTCCTGACCGTATTATGGACTGACCCGGCGGGCTTGATGATGGTGGGCGTCGCATTGACGCTGATGGCAATCGGCGTCTTTGCCATGTCGCGCATTATCAAGATCCGGGTTTGAGAGAATTGAACCTAAATCCGGCGGTTAACCACTCATTTTTCGAGGATATGATCTATAAAGGCTTTTTACGGTGCTTGACCTTCACCTTCTTGGTGAGTTCGTTACGAGGCGGATTGCACATTTTTTGCGGCACATGGCTGCGTTGCAACTTCTTGGAATGGAATGACCATTCCCCTCGTTGCGCCTTGCCCTGCACCTCAAAAACCGCACACTCCACCCCGCCCAACTGCCGGATTTAGGTTGAATACGGCGAAAATATGACATCGGTTCAAATCGCCTACCTGGCGGCAATTTTCATCGTCGTTGCAGGCGTCGCCTTCGCAGCCATACGCGCATTTGCCCCGCGGCCCACCAAAAATCGACTGAAGCAAGTTACGGCGGAGAACGCCTTGCCGCAGGAGAAGGCGGACAACCCATGGGAAGAAGCCGTAGTCACTGTGACCGAGCCGCTGGCGAAGCTCGCCTTGCCGAAGGAGGGTTGGGAAAATTCCGTTTTGCGTATGCGTTTCATGCACGCCGGCTACCATGCCAGATCCGTGCCGATGATCTACTTCGCGGCCAAAACGGTGCTGGCCCTGGCCCTTCCGGGGATTTTCCTGCTATATGCAGGTATTGGCCGGCTGGAATTAGGTACGAACGCTGCGCTGGCGGCCGTGCTGGCATTGTCGGCTTGCGGCTACTATCTGCCAAACATGGTGCTGGGCCGCATGATTGCCATGAGGCAGCGCGAGCTGTTCGAGAGCTTTCCTGATGCCATCGATCTCATGACAGTTTGCATCGAAGCGGGCCTGGGCCTGGACGCGGCAATGGTGCGCGTGGGAGAGGAGATGCGGCTGAGAAGCAAGACCCTGGCCGACGAGCTTCGGCTGGTAAACCTTGAACTTCGGGCCGGCAGGACGCGGGAACAGGCGTTGCGCAATCTTGCTTCCCGAACCGGAGTGGAGGATATCGAAGCACTGGTATCCATGTTGGTTCAGGCTGATCGCTTTGGCACCAGTGTCGCCGCCTCTTTGCGTGTGCAATCCGAGACGTTGCGTACCAAGCGCAGGCTGCGAGCCGAAGAGGCTGCCGCAAAAATTGCGTTGAAGCTGCTTTTTCCACTGATTTTCTTCATTTTTCCGTCACTATTGCTGGTGCTGATGGGGCCGGCTTTCATCAATATTTACCGCGTACTGCTACCGGCGCTTGCTGGGCAATAAAGGAGAAAGTATCCCGTGTTCAAGTGTCCGACGTTCAAGTCAGAACCGCGCGTCTGGCTGATGGGCTGCGCGTCCCTTATCTGCGTATCCCTTATATCGGGATGCGCGGGGTACTCAGGCAAGAGTAAAGAGGCCTTCAGTATCAGGCCTGTAATGCGCGTGGCGCATGGAGATGCCAGTTCCGAGGCGGTATACCGGCTGGGTCGATATCACCAGGGGAATGCTCATCATACGGCTGCCATCACCGCATACCGAAAGGTGTTGGCGATGAGTCCGGATCATGTCGAGGCCTGCAACGGGCTTGCAGTCTCGTATTCAATGCAAGGCCAATATGACCTGGCTCTACAGTACCTTGA
This sequence comes from Nitrosospira sp., assembly GCA_035493655.1. Lineage (GTDB taxonomy): Bacteria > Pseudomonadota > Gammaproteobacteria > Burkholderiales > Nitrosomonadaceae > Nitrosospira. The sequence goes on along the minus strand of DATJHX010000219.1, from coordinate 852 downwards.
GCGCGCACTGGCGCTTTCGCCGGATGCCGCGCATTTGCACAACAACCTCGGCTATGTTCATATGACAGAGGGACGCATAAGCAAAGCGGCTGCGGCATTCGAGCAGGCCTTGAGGCTGGATCCGGAAAACCGCTGGGCACGCGCCAACGTGGGGGTGTTGTATGAGAAGGTGGGATTAAACCCTGATGCCGCCGGAGTGACCGAAGCGCCCTCCAGATTTCTTCCGACGGATGTTGCAGTGGCCATCACCCCTCGCGCTCCAGCGGCTGGCGCTTCATCCGTTTCCTTCCCGGCGAACGTGGCAACTTCAGTAGAGCGGAACCATGGAAGACAGGGGAAGGGGAAGCAGGGGAAAGTGGAGAAACAGGAAGCAGGCATAAACACCCATACGCAGCTTGTACAGGTCGCTCCGGGAGTATTTGAGTTTCGGCCATACCAGAGTCAAAGTGTGCTCCACGACGATGATTCTCACGGGACGAATCGCGAGGAAAATCCGGCTGCGCCGGGAATGGATCGTGCTGATGGCAAAGGCATCCGTATCGAAGTCTCCAACGGCAGCGGGATCGCCGGCATGGCCAGGGAAGTGTCCAATTTTCTGCGGGAAAATGGACTCCCTCAGGCACGGCTGACTGACCGCCAGCCCTTTCGCCAGTTGCAAACCGAGATTCATTACCGCCGCGGCAGCTACAAACTGGCTGAGCAGATCGGCCGGATGATGCCGAAACAGATCCTTGTAAAGGAAGGCTACAATCTACGCCAGGATATTCAGGTGCGGATACTGCTGGGGGCGGATATCGCCCGTCCGACAGCCTATTCGAATACGGGGGGTAGCACGAATGCTAGCCAAAGCGG
>DATJHX010000218.1:0-3984 GCA_035493655.1 Nitrosospira sp. | reverse complement strand
CTCCGGCCGGAGTTAACCCATCCTTGGACATGATGGGAGAGCACTTCGCCCAGATACGGCCACCCCAGATCAAACGCGCCGCCAAGGTTGCGAAATGGCATGAGGATACCGGGCGGGGTATTCGTCATTACCGGGAGGTTGATACGGCCGTCCATGCACTTCAGTACCGCAATGGCGGTCGGATGTTCTGCAAGATAACGCTTGCGCGCCAGCCATGCGTCCGGCCCCCGAAACGTCGCGCCATGGCGGTCGGCGAGATTGAATAGCCAGTCTATGCGCTTCTCTATGGGTAAGCGAGTAACATTAGTGTACATTTATCGGCTCCGGTTATTTGCAGGGGAAGTTGAAACGAGGAAATACTATCACAGAAATTGTGAAGAATTAGTTAAGGCCCCAGCCTGGGAAGCGGGAAATGTAATATGAAAAGTGGCGCCTTTTCCAGGCGTGCTTTCGACGTCAATAATCCAGCCGTAGTGGTCGCAAATGCGCTTGACGATAGCGAGGCCAATACCCAGGCCTTCGCCCTGCGTCGAACCCCGAAAGAAGCGTTCGTAAAGGAGGGGCAAGTAAAATGGCTCGATGCCTATGCCGGAATCGGAGATGGAGAGACGGCTTTGGCTGAAATTTACGCGAATGAAACCGCGCTCGGTATATTGCACTGCATTGCGAAGCAGGTTCACAAGCGCGGTGTGCAGCGCCTGGCGGTTCAGTGTCAGGACGGCTTTCGGCTCAATCGCAACCTCGAAATTGAGGCGCTTGCGATAAATCTCCGAACATACGGGCTCCACCGCATCGTAGACGCATTCAGCCAGAGCGACCGGCTCCATGATACCCAGCGCCTGTTCACGGGCGAGAAAAAGCAAAGCCTGTAATTGCTCACCCATGCGCGTCGCAGCCGCTTCGATCATCCCGATGCGAACGCGCGCCCTCTCCGAAATATTACGCTCGGTCGCCAGGAGCTCGCAACTCGTCAATATTGTTGTAATCGGCGTTCGGAGTTCATGGCTCACGTTGGCGGTAAATTCCTGCTCACGCCGAAGCATGCGGGTAATGCGGTTCTGGTAGTCATCCAGCGCATGCGCAAGCTGTGCCACTTCTTCGTCCTGGCCGGGCTGGATCATTGTTGCGCCCTGCCCATCGCCTGGCGCAAGATGCCTTACGCGCTCGGCAAGATCGGTAACCTGTTTGACAAGCACCCCCGCAAGCAGATATCCCACCACAAGCGCAACGCCAACCACCGAGAGGAGTGACAGAACGATGAGAAGCCGGAGTTCCTGCTGGCGCTGATCATGGAGCCCGACCTCATAGGCAACAAGAAATTTAACACCATCGACGTGCCGGACCGCGACCCTGATCTCCTCGGGACCACGAAACACTCTGTGGCGCCTGTAATTGAGCCCCTGAAGATAGGGCGGCAACTTGGACTCCTCGGAGGGATCGTGAATGATGTATTTTTCGAGGTGGGAGCCTACCTGCGGGATAAAATTATGACTTTCGCGATAGCGCTGGAGCATATAGTCCATCTCGGTCTGCATGATCTGCTCGATATGCGCCTCTTCGATATCATCCGAGGCGATATACAGGCTGATGCCGAGGGTTCCAACGACAACTATGCAGAAAATCGCGAACGCCAGCGCAACACGGAGGCGAAGACCGCGCTTAAGCCCGGGCACGAGAAATCAGACGGTAACCGAGCCCATGAACTGTTTCGATTGGATCATAGCCGCCGGCCCGGCTCAGCGCACGGCGCAATTCGTGCATATGACTGCGTAACGTATCGCTGGTCCCCTGGGCATCTCCCCAGACTTCCGATTCAAGTTCCCTCCGGCTGAATACGCGGCCGGGCTCGCCCATCATGAGCGCAAGCAGGCGAATGCATTTAGGGGGCAATTTGACGGCTTTGCCCGCAAAATGTATCGACAAGGTTTTGGGATCGAATGAAAGATCCTCGGTTTCCAGCATGCGGCTGGTGACTTTGCCTCCATGCCGCTTGTGCATTGCAACCAGCCGCGCTTCAACTTCTTTTAATGCAAACGGCTTGACCAGGTAATCGTCGGCGCCGCAATCGAACCCTTTCAGCTTGTCATCCAATGTATCGCGCGCTGTCAGCATGAGCACTGGCGTATCAAGATTCGCCTCCTGGCGAAGTTTACGGCACAACGTAATACCATCCATACCTGGCAGGCTCAGATCAAGCAGAATACCGTCAAATTTTTGTGTTACCGCAAGGTGCAGGCCGGTTATACCATCTGCGGCAGCGTCAACGCCATGCCCGCGGGCCTCAAGAAAGTCGTAAAGGTTGGTGGCAATCGCCGGATCGTCTTCAATAATAAGGATGTGCACGAGATGATCTCACTAGAAAGCAATAAAGTAACAATGACTTAAGCAAATTTCCCTCCAAATTTGACCGACTTTGCTTTCCTTTGTTCCCGCTGGATAATTGCTCGACTCCGAATGAAATCACGATGCCAACCTTGTATCGTCGAGCCTGTTGACCGAACCTGGCGCGTATGGAAATTTAGCACATTCCGATACACGTGTCTCATTTAATACTCTTTCTATATAAAATCAGAAAAAAGCCGTGACTCCCCTATTTTAACAGTTCTCCCGGTAACTTAGCGCATTGCCCACGTTAAACAACGGCTAACCATGTTCGGATTCCCTGATTTTCCGGCTGAGACTGTGGACCGCCTCAACCAGCGCCAGGGCGTTTTCTGGGGGCGTAAACTGGGAAATTCCATGGCCAAGATTGAATACATGGCCAGGACTACGACCAAACGCGGAAAGGATTTTACCTGCCTCAGCGGCAATCACTTCTGGCGAAGCGAACAATACCGCCGGGTCGAGATTTCCCTGCAAGGCGACCTTATGGCCGACAAGCCTACGGGCTAAAGCAATATTCACTGTCCAGTCAAGGCCTACCGCGTCGCAACCGCAGTCTGCGATACGTTCCAACCACAATCCGCCGCCCTTGGTAAAAACAATGTTCGGGATGCGTGCACCGCCATGCTCATGCTTCAGCCCGGCCACTATCTGGCTGATATAGCGCAGCGAAAATTCCTGGTAGGCCGCGTGGGACAACGCGCCTCCCCAGGTATCGAAAATCATCACTGCCTGAGCACCGGATTCAATCTGCGCATTGAGATAAGCAATGACAGCCTGCGCATTGATATCGAGAATGTGATGCAGCAGATCCGGGCGTCGATACAACATAGTCTTGATCTGACGAAAGTCCGTGCCGCCGCAACCTTCCACCATATAGCAGGCAAGCGTGAAGGGACTGCCGGAAAAACCGATGAGCGGCACGCTGTTATCCAGCGCTTTACGGATCTGGGAGACCGCATCCATTACGTAGCGCAGATGCGCTGCAGGATCAGGTACCGCGAGTGCCCTGATTTCCCATTCTTCCCGCAAAGGCCGCTCGAACTTGGGCCCTTCACCCTCGGCAAAGTAAAGCCCCAGGCCCATGGCATCGGGAATAGTCAGAATGTCGGAGAACAGTATTGCAGCATCCAGCGGAAATCGCGCCAAAGGTTGCATGGTAACCTCGGTCGCAAAATCCGGATTCTTGCAAAGCGCAAGAAAGCTGCCGGCGCGGGCGCGCGTCTGGTTGTATTCGGGCAGATAGCGCCCAGCCTGGCGCATCAGCCATATGGGGGTGTATTCGGTGGGCTGCCGAAGCAAGGCTCGGAGCAGAGTATCGTTTATTGGTTTTGTCATTCTTGCTCGTTTAACCTAAATTCGGCAGTTGACCGCGCTCATTTTTCAATTTATCGCTGTGATTTAGCGCGACTTTCTGTAAAACTTGACCTTCACCTTATGGCCAGTTCGCTACAAGGGCGCTACAAGGGCCGCCATACACTTTTTGCGGCACATGGCTGTGTTGCAACTCCTTGGAATGGAATAGCGCCCCAGAGCGTTGGCCGAGGGCCCCCGAAGCGGGGATCGGGCAGCGGCGGGAATGCCCGACCGCGCCCATGGTGC
>DATJHX010000217.1:0-3991 GCA_035493655.1 Nitrosospira sp. | reverse complement strand
CACCAGGACATCCATGTTCGCCCCGCCACCGCGTAATGCGTGCCAAGCGCCGACATAGAAGCGCTTCCCGATCCAGAACTGTACGGGCGTCGCCAGCAATAGCTGCAACCAGCGCGGCAGAATATCCTCATGCCCACCACTGAACATGCTCGCCATTTGCAGCAGCAAGGGCAGCGTAAGAATGGCCGAAACCCAGAACATCCGCATCTCAACCTGGTAAGCCGCAAGCCTGCGCTCTTTTTCCTCCACACGACTTGCTTCGCTAATTTCATTTGCGCCATAGCCCGCCTTGACAACAGCAGCGATGAGATCTTCGACCGTTTCCAGAGCTGGGTTAAAGCTGACGTGAGCAGTTTCCGTGGCAAGATTGACGGACGCAGTGACGCCAGGAAGCTTATTAAGAGCTTTTTCGATGCGGCCGCTGCAAGCAGCGCAAGTCATTCCGCTAATCTGAAGCTGTACCGGTTGTGGGGGTATATGAAATCCCGCCTTTTCTACCGAACGGATGAGGTCTTCGGGCCCCGTCTGGGACGTATCGAATTCCACGCGAGCTTTTTCGTTGGCGAAATTGACCGCCGCATGGACGCCGGGGAGCTTATTCAGAGTTTTCTCGATCCGCGCCGCGCAAGCCGTGCAGGTCATGCCCTCAATGGGCAGTTCTATTTGCTTTAGCGTCAATGAATTCATAAAATTTCGCTTCTGGAAGTTTGCTTGTCCGGGCTTGTCTGGCAAATACCGATTAGCGCTGCCAGACAGCGCCACCTGAGTCCAGGTGATCATCCGCTGGCGTTACCTGTTGCCAGCGCGATGACAACGAGTTGAAGTCGTAGCCGGACCCGGTTAGTTTGAGTCCCCGGTCCGCCATCATGAGGCCCATGGCAATGACAAGAATGGCGGATGCCAGTACCAGTTGGCGCGTGACGTTTTGGGAAACCCTGCTGGCAACCAAGCCGAAGCTCAGGAGGGGCAACAGTGTTCCCAGGCCAAAGAAGAACAGCATCGCAGCTCCTTCCTGCGGGCTGCCGGTGCCTGCAGCCATGATGTACATTGCTTGCAGAGGGCCACATCCGAGCATGAGGCCGTTCAGCAACCCTATCACCAGCGGGCTGCGCTGATCACGCAGCTCATTCGCTACGCTTTTCGTTATAAAGCGAGGCAAGCGCAAGGTGAACTTACGCAGTGCAGGAAACACGTCCAGCATTTTTAGACCATAAATTATTACAAAGATGCTGGCTGCGAGATTGATGACGCCACGCATAAAAGGTGTGAAGGTCATGACGGAACCCAATAAGCCCATGGCACCGCCGATAGCCGTATAAGAAATTGTTTTGCCACTCCCATACATCAGATGTTGTGCCGCGGTGGCAACGGCAGACCGCGTTCCCCCTGCGGTTGCATAACCCACTACAAAGCCACCGCACATGCCGATGCAATGAAAGCCGGTAAAGAATCCAATGGAAAACAACATGGCATGGCCGAGGCTGGGGTTCATCTCGCCTATCAGTCCCGGCATCATACTTTTGCCCCAGAAGGTGATACTTCCGATCACCGCCAGGAAAGACAGAAGAGCCAAGATATTGCGTATATGCTGATCTGATTTTTTGATGGACGTGCTTTCAAACTCATAACCTTTTTCTTCAATTACCCGGCAAATCCCGCCATCCCCGATGAGCTTGACGTCGAACTCAACATCGACAGTTCGCTTGACATAGTCCGCTTTTACTTTCCGCACACCCGGCAAATGGCCTACCGCGTCCTCAATGGTTGTTTCGCACCCCGTACAATGCATGCGTTTGATTTTAAGATGAGTCGATTTGATAGCCATTTTCGTACCATGATGTTTCGTGAATACGATGGATATAAGCTGGTTGGGACAGTCTATCCTTCGGAATTCACGCTCCGTGGTTACCGGAGCTCATGCCCGATAGTAACCAGGTGGACAATCTGCCTGGAGCGCAAAGCCCCGAAATCCCGGCCATTGGGTTTACCATATACCCTAATAGGGTATATGTCAATACGTTAGGGGGGTATATATGAGGGGGTATATTTAAGGGCTTGAACACTCCGCGGAACGCGTGGCAGTGTTCAAGTTGAAACTTCAATGGGTTCGGTCGCCCTGAAAAGGGTGTGAGATGCGGTGAAGAGGTATCGTTACCCGAGTGTCTAAAAAGACGAAATTTAATGTCTAACGAGTTGATCCGGACGCGCGCTACCTTTAATCTTCGCGCCGCAACTGCGGAAACAGAATCACGTCGCGGATGCTGGGACTATCCGTAAAAAGCATCACGAGGCGGTCTATGCCGATGCCTTCGCCCGCTGTAGGGGGGAGGCCATATTCAAGCGCGCGGATATAATCCGCATCATAGTGCATGGCTTCCGCATCGCCGGCTTCCTTGGCGCGGGCTTGTTCCCGAAAACGCGCGGCCTGGTCCTCGGGGTCATTCAGTTCGGAAAACCCATTGGCGATTTCCCGGCCGGCAATATATAGCTCGAAGCGGTCGGTTATTGCGGGATTCAAATCATTTCGCCGTGCAAGAGGAGAAACCTCAGCAGGATAGTCAATGATGAAAGTCGGCTCAAACAGTAAATGTTCAGTGGTTTCGTCAAATAACGTGAGTTGTAATCCGCCGATGCCATCCTCCGGCTTATAAGGAATTCCAAGCGATTTCAGCCGGGTTACCAGAAAGGCACGGTCTCCAAGTTGCGCATCGGTATATTCAGGATGAAATTTCTGGATGGCCTGGGTGATGGTAAGCCGCTCGAATCGCTGCGCCAGATCGATTTCCCGGCCCTGATAAGTGACAACGGTTGTACCTAAAACTTTTTCCGCGATCTCGCGCAGCATGATTTCGGTGAGGTCCATCAAATACGCGTAATCCCGATAGGCCTCGTAGAATTCCAGCATCGTGAATTCCGGATTGTGCCGGGTGGAGATGCCCTCATTCCTGAAACTGCGGTTGATTTCAAATACTTTTTCAAAGCCACCCACGACCAGTTGCTTCAAATAAAGCTCGGGCGCGATGCGAAGATATAGTTCCATATCGAGCGCATTGTGGTGCGTCACGAAAGGTCGCGCAGCCGCCCCTCCGGGGATGGGGTGCATCATCGGCGTTTCCACCTCCAGATAGCCGCGCGCCCCCAGGCACTCGCGCATGGCCTGGATAATCCATGAGCGCGTAATGAATACCTTGCGGCTATCTTCGTTCGTGATGAGATCGAGGTAGCGCTGGCGGTATTTCTGCTCCTGGTCGGCAAGACCGTGGAATTTTTCAGGAAGGGGCCGCAGGGACTTCGTCAGCAGGCGCAAATTGGTTACACGCACCGACAGTTCGCCCGTCCTGGTCCTGAACAGGGAGCCTTCAGCGCCAAGTATATCGCCCAGGTCATAATGCTTGAATGCGGCATGCGCCTCCGCGCCCGCAACATCATTGGCAATGTAGAGCTGGATGCGCCCACTCATATCCTGGATCGAGGCGAAGCTCGCCTTGCCCATGATTCGCTTTAATACCATGCGCCCCGCAACGCTCACGAGCCTGTGTTCCGCCTCTAGCATTTCGCCGGACGATTCGCGATACTGCCGGTGCAGGTCCGCTGCCAGGTCGCTACGACGGAAATCGTTGGGGAAGGCATTGCCCGCTTCCCGCAATGCAGATAATTTGGCGCGGCGTTCTTCGACCAGTTTTAAGTCGGGGCCTGCGCGGTTGAGCATCTCGTCCGGACTTTCGTCTGAGCTTCTTTGTGAAGTATTGTCAGCCACTATCCGCTCCTTTCTCTTTCTTATACTTATACACCTTGCTTCAGGCTGGCTTCGATGAAATCATCCAGCCCGCCATCCAGGACCGCCTGGGTATTACCGCTTTCCACATCCGTTCTTAAATCCTTGATACGGGACTGATCCAGCACATAGGAACGGATCTGGTGACCCCAGCCAATATCGGTCTTGCTGTCTTCCACCGCCTGCTTTTCCTCATTGCGCTTGCGCAACTCAGCT
>DATJHX010000216.1:0-3655 GCA_035493655.1 Nitrosospira sp. | reverse complement strand
TACGCCGATGGGTGTTTTCTTGTCGCCTTCCCTGACTTTCTGGGAGCCATTCTTTCCGCTGCTGATGTAATAATCGGCAATATAGCGAGGGGTTCCGCCGGCATTCTGGAATATGTACAGACGGGACTTGCCGGTATCAGCAATAATCGCGTATTTCTGCTCCGGCTGCATTTGCAGCAAATATCTGGGAACCCGGTTGCGCGGGACCTGCTCCAGGTGACGCTTGACTCTAACCCGTGCTTCTTCGCGCAGATCGGCGATATGCTCCTGCGGAGCACCGGCGGTATTACCCAGTTCGCTGATTGGACGCGAGCGAGCCAGTAGCAAATCCCCTTTAATCAGATGAGCGAGGCGGAAGTTGGGGTTGGCCTTGAGCAGTTCTTCGATTCCGGTCAGAGCGGAGTCCATGCGGCTTTCCGCAATTTCCTGCAGGCTTTTGACGAGTATTGTTTCCGGCCCGCTCCCGGCCGGCTCCGTCAATGATAAATGGTCGTTTGCCAAAGCCCAGGAGGCCGCGAAGCCAAACCCCATTATTATGGCCGCCGTAGATCTAATAGCAGCCCTGATCAGGCTAAGCCTCGGTACAGCCACAGCAGTGAACAGCTTCAACGGACGACATGTTCCTGCTGTATTAGCCATTTTGCTCCTGATTTGACCAACTCGACAGTTTTGCCCGTATGATTCCTGATCGAATCGGAATGATATGATTGCCTGAAACTCGCCTTGGCATGAGTGGCGTCTGTGAAGCTCACTTTGGGATTCGCGACTGCTACATGGATGGATTTCGGCTTGCTTATACGTTCGCGACGTGCTTTTTCCCATGCAGCTCGTGTTGCCCCTCCGGGAGGGCGAAAATCACTCGCGTAAAATGCGAGGTACGCATTAACGTCTTTATCCGACCACGCCTTGGCCCAGGCCGTCAAAGTCCTGACGACTTCTTCGGAATCATCGGAAACAGGAGCCTTCCCCTGCTCGGGTTTTTCGGCAACGGCAATCTTCTCCGATTTTTCCGGTACGGATTTTTCCGCTAAGGATTTTTCCCCTTTCCCGGCGGCCTTTGGCTCAGATTTTAACGGGCCCTTTTCCTCCTTTCCCCCTTTTTCCCCCTTTTCCGCTGGCGCCATGGGGACTCCGGGGGCAGGGGAAGCGGAAACGGCTGCTGCCGCCGTTTGGATTCGGGGTTTGCCCGTGAATAAATCCTTGATCATCGAGAGCTTGGTCTGGGCCGCAGTGTTTTCCTTATCCAATTGCAATGCCTTTCCATACGCCTGGCTTGCCATTTTGGCATAGATGTCCCCGAGATTCTCATGCGCGGTTGAATAGCTGGGGTGAGTGCGTATCGCGGCCTCAAGCGCATCCCTCGCTTTTTCGTATTGTCCCTGGCTGGCATAGAGTACGGCCAGATTATTGTAGGGCTCTGGCAGATCTGGATAATCTTCCGACAACGAAGAAAATATCTTGATGGCGTCCGGGACTTTCTTCTGTTCGGTAAGAATTAAACCCTTGTTAAAACGCATCTGCGCATCACGCGGCTTGCCGGCGAGATAAGTGTCGGCTTGCTCCAGCGCTTTTGCAAGATTTCCCTGTCTATACAGTTTTGCAACTTCTTCATTCTCATCCGCGCCCACGGCGGCAACAGCCAGTAGCATTACCACTGCCATAACAGACGTTACGGATGTGCTTGTCCGACGAAAACCGCGCATTTTCATTGTGCTATACTGCTCCGATTTTTATCCGGGCTCTATATCCAAGGGGAATTCAGGAGGGAATTCGGGATTCTACCAAGAAGGCCGTCCAGTTCACAATCTCGCCAGATGCTTAAAATCCATAACTCTCTCGCCAGGGAAAAACAGGAATTTGTTCCGCTGACTCACGGCAAGGTAAAAATGTATGTCTGCGGTATGACCGTTTATGACTACTGTCACCTTGGCCATGCGCGCATGATGGTTGTGTTCGATATGGTGCAACGATGGCTCCGGGCCAGGGGCTTTGAAGTGACCTATGTGCGTAATATCACTGATATCGACGATAAAATAATCAAACGGGCGCAAGAGAACGATGAATCAATCGAGGCACTGACTGCCCGCTTCATACGCGCCATGGAGGAAGATGCGCGCGCGCTGGGTGTATCCGCACCATCATGCGAGCCGCGCGCGACCCGGCATGTTGAAGACATGGTTGCCATGATACGCGTCCTGATGGATAAAAAGCTTGCCTATGCCGCGCCCAATGGCGACGTGTATTATGAAGTGCACAGATTCACCGGTTACGGAAAGCTCTCGGGAAAATCACTGGATGACTTGCGCGCGGGGGAACGCGTAGTCATCGATCCCTATAAAAAAGATCCGCTGGATTTTGTGCTGTGGAAGGCGGCGAAGCCCGGTGAACCGCAATGGCATTCTCCATGGGGTATGGGACGTCCCGGTTGGCATATCGAATGCTCGGCGATGAGCGAGCATTATCTGGGGGAGCAGTTCGATATACATGGTGGAGGCCAGGACTTGCAGTTCCCCCATCACGAAAATGAAATTGCGCAAAGCGAAGGGGCGCACGACCACGCGCCTTTCGTCAAGTACTGGATGCACAACGGCTTCGTGCGCATCAATGATGAGAAAATGTCCAAATCGCTGGGCAATTTCTTTACCGTCCGTGAGATTCTTACCCGCTATCAGCCTGAAGTGGTGCGCTTTTTTATCCTGAGGGCCCATTACCGCAGTCCTTTGAATTATTCCGATCAGCACCTCGACGATGCCAAGCGTGCGCTTGACAGGCTTTATACGGCACTGAAAGGAAGCGAGACGCCTGAAACCCCCACAGAGATAGACTGGAGCGAACCACATGCCGCGCGCTTCAAGGAGGCAATGAACGATGACTTCAATACTTCCGATGCGATAGCCGTGCTGTTTGATCTCGCCAATGAAATCAATAAGACCGGATCTCGGAAGGATATCGCATTGATGAAAGCACTGGGTGGCGTGCTGGGGTTGCTGCAGCAGGACCCGCAGGTTTTTTTCCAGAGTTCGGGGTATGCGGATGGCTCGCAATTTACGTCCGAACGCGTAGAGCAAATGATTCAGCAGCGCCTCATTGCCCGTACGAAAAAAGATTATGGTGAAGCCGATCGCATACGCAAGGAGCTGCTGGAGGCCCGCATTATTCTGGAGGATGGACCGCAGGGCACCACTTGGCGGCGAGGATGAATTCCAGAATTCGGAACTGCAGGTGCCGGGAAACGTTCCGAATTACAGGTACCTTTACAGGTACCCTTTGAGTAAAGTGTTTAATGAGAGATTCTTACTGGGTCATTTCTTACCCACTTGGTTCGGATTCAGGGCCGGATTAATATATTAAATGCCCGCTTGATTAAAATTATAACTATCGTCCAAAGAATTTCTATTTTGGAGGAACCTGCCCATTTTTCGGGATTTCGATTTCATCCCGGCGTCCGGCCAACCGAAAAATCCGCCTGCCATCACCGATATCCACATAATCAACGAGGCCCTGCCTTATTAACTCCTCCAAAGCTTCTTGAATAATATCTTGGGGGATTTCATGACGCTGAACAGGAAGCCACCATTGACCAATCCCGTCCAGGGTATCAGCAGCGAAAGGGTGAGTATGTAGGTATTCCAGGATCTCCAGGCGGAGGTCCTGG
>DATJHX010000215.1:0-12484 GCA_035493655.1 Nitrosospira sp. | reverse complement strand
CACCCGCACCGATGATCAACACATGCGACTTGAGCAAGATATCCTGCCCTTGTACGCCAATTTGCGGCAGCAGAATGTGACGACTGTAACGCAGCAGTTGGTCGTCGTTCACTGTTGCGGCGGCGCGGCCATTGGAGAATTGGGCAAGAAGATATCCATCTCCCCAACCGCGGCGCAACAGTCACTTACGGGGGTGGTATTCGCTACAAGTAGATATGGCATGGATGGGGGGCATACGGCGCAATACGTTTCACTTATTGCACCCTACACTTTATTCGCTCGTGGTGCCATTGCAACTTTGAAGAAGAAGGAAAACGTGCAGCGCTAACCTTAATAATATGAGCGACCGATCCTATCATTGGAAGTAGGGTGCAATAAGCAGGGCAGCGTACTGCGGCTGCCCTGTCTCCTCAGTTCTCAACTTTTGCAGAATTCCTTTTTGCCGCGCCTTCCTTGAAGTAATTCATTGCCTGGGTCAGTAATAAATCTCCGCTCGAGCCAAATTCCGCCGGCGGTTCACGCTTTTTGTTTTTATCCTCTTCGGTTTCAGATTTTGGCGCCTTAATGGCAGGCTTAGGCGCAGGCGCTGTTTTTACTGCTTCCAGGCTTTGCTTGATTTCTTCAGCTTTTCCATTGGACAGATGGCGATCCAGATCGGCTTCACGCAAACGCTCGGAATCGTCCTTAGCCGCTTCATCCAGAATATCAGGTGTGATTCCTTTAGCCTGGATGGATTGGCCGTTTGGTGTGTAATAACGCGCGGTAGTAAGCTTGATAGCGGTGTTGTTCCCCAGCGGCAGAATGGTTTGTACCGATCCCTTGCCAAAAGTTTGCGTTCCCATCACGATGGAGCGTTTATGATCCTGCAAGGCGCCGGCGACAATTTCGGAGGCTGAAGCCGAACCGGCGTTCACCAGAGTGATCATCGGCACAGTCTTGATCGCCGGAGGCAATCGCTTCAGGTAGTCATTCTTCGTGTCGCGCAAGTAGAACTCAGGGCTGGCTTTCAGCTTCATCTTGGCATCCTCGGTCCGCCCATCGGTGTATACCACGAGCGAGTTGGCCGGCAGAAAGGCTGCTGAAACCGCTACCGCGCCGTTCAGCAACCCCCCCGGATCATTGCGCAGATCCAGCACCAGGCCTTTGATCGGAACGGGGCTTTCCTTGAATAATTTATCGATGGCCTTGGTCAGATTTTCGCCGGTTTGTTCCTGAAACTGAGTAATCCGTATATAGGCATAGCCCGGCTCGATCATCTTCGATTTCACGCTTTGTATCTTGATGACTGCGCGCACCAGCGGGAACACCATGGGTTTGCTTTCGCCTTTTCGAACTATGGTAAGTGTAATCGGCGTGTTGGGTTTGCCCCGCATGCGCTTGATCGCATCGGTGAGTGAGAGGCCTTTGACGGCAGTATCGTCCAGTTTGACGATCAGGTCGCCGGGCTTGATGCCAGCGCGGAAAGCGGGAGTATCCTCGATGGGCGAAATGACTTTGACGAATCCATCTTCCATACTGACTTCAATCCCCAGTCCGCCGAATTCTCCCTGTGTTCCGATTTGCAGTTCCTTGAATGCATCCGAATCCAGATACGCGGAATGTGGATCCAGACCGGTCAGCATTCCATTGATTGCTTCCGTAATAAGTTTTTTATCCTCAACTGGCTCTACATAATCACTTTTGACCCGGCCGAATACCTCGGTGAAAGCGCGTAGCTCCTCGACCGGAAGCGGGTGCAGGACTTGCTGGGTTTCCTTGTTGGCAACAGCAGAAAAATTGAGGCTGAGCATTATGCCAACGATTGCACCGAAAATGACCAGGCCGAATTGCCGCATCTTGTTACCCATAAACTCTCCAGGCTATGAATTTTGCTACGTTACTCATTTTATTCTGACCCAGTTCAGCGGGTCAAACGGTTTGCCTTGATGGCGTAATTCAAAGTATAGTCCTGAGTCCGGATTAATATCGCTACTATTGCCAACAGTCGCAATTGTATCGCCGCTGCGGACGGAATCGCCGACCTGCTTGCGAATGGTTTCGTTATTTCCATAGAGGCTCATATAGCTGCCACCGTGATCCACGATCAGAAGGTGGCCAAATCCTCTCAGCCAATCGGCAAAAACGATTCGTCCCGTCGCGATGGCTTTTACGTCTTCCCCGATAGCCGAACGGATGAATAATCCTTTCCATGTAAGACCACTATCAGCACGTGGACTGCCAAAGCGGTTGGCAAGTTCCCCGCGCACCGGCAAACTCAGTCGGCCCTTCAATGCCGAGAACGGGTTTCCGTCCGTCGATGCGTCAGGCAAGCTATCGTTGCTCAGGGGAGCGGAGGCAGTGGGAGGCGCAGAGCGAGTGGAGGAAGGGGAGGTCGTGCGGCGCTTTTTGCGGGCGAGCATCTTGGCCAGTTTTTCAACCAGACGGGAAAGCCGCTCTTCGTCTTGCTTGAGTTTGCCGATTTCACGCCGCTGTTGGTCTGCCTGCAGCGAAATGCGTGCAAGCAGCTTTGCGTGTTCGGCTTTTTGCTGTTCAAGTTCCTTTTTATACTCAGCCTGCTTAGCCTGGATCACCGCAATTTCTACACTTTTTTCCGCGCTAGCGCGAGTGAGCGAACCCAACTGTTGAAGATTAGCGCGAAGGGCATCGATTCCTGCCGCTCGTGCACGCGTGAGATAGCCATAATAGTACATATTGCGTGCGATCTGGTTAGGGTCCTGCTGATTCAGTAAAAGCTCCAGGTATTCTTTTTGCTCGCTTCCCGCCATGTATTGGCGATAGAGCAGTTTGCCCAGATGAGACTGTTGCACTTCAATATTCCCGGTAACCTGCTCTGATTGTGATTGCAACTGGCTGAGCTTGTTGCTGGCTTTGTGCTTCTCCTGAACAAGTGTATTCAACTTGCGGGCGGCCGCGCTGATGGCTCGCTCGGAATCCTTCAGAGTATCCGCTACTTCGGACCGGGATTCTTCGGTGTCGGCCAGTTCTTTCTGCAGTGTTTCAATCCTGTTGCGCAGTTGTTTCAAGTCTTCGTTATCGACCTTATCGACCTTTGGCGCAGCGCCGAGCGCATCCGGGGAATATGCCAGCATGAGTGTGCAAAGGAAGATAAGGGAGATAAGGGAGATAAAAAGGGGAAGGATAAAAAGGCGAGTGAATATCCCGAACCTCGCTGACCATCGGCCGGCAGCGTTCAACCCCGAAATTTCCCGCGACAGCGCTAAAGAAATCGAACACACGGCGCTAGCGTAAGATCGGTTATTGGGAAGCGGCCGGGCGGGCCGAGGACTCACCGCTGGGTTCACTGCCGAGGCAGAATCTTCCCCTGGTTGGCCACGGCCTGCATTGCCTGTTCGATCTTCGCCTGATCGCCGAGATAATAGTTGCGGACAGGTTTCAGATTGTCATCCAGTTCATACACCAACGGAACCCCGGTGGGAATATTCAGTTCAAGGACTTCCTGCTCTGAAAGGTTATCGAGATACTTGACGAGTGCCCTCAGCGAATTCCCATGGGCACAAATGAGTACTCGTTTCCCGGCCTTAACCTGGGGTGAAATGGTTCCGTTCCAATAAGGCAGAAACCTTGCTACGGTATCTTGCAGGCATTCCGTCAGTGGGATGTCCTCGGGAGGCAGGTCATGATAACGCGGGTCGAGCCCAGGGTAACGATCATCTACCGGGGTTAGCGCAGGAGGCCTGATACTGTAGCTGCGCCGCCAGAGCTGTACCTGCTCCTCACCGTATTCAAGCGCTGTCTCAAGTTTGTTCAAGCCTTGCAGTGCGCCATAGTGCCGCTCGTTCAATCGCCAGGATAAGTAAATGGGAATCCACATCTCATCCATTTCATCCTGCACGATCCATAGCGTACGAATGGCGCGTTTCAATACTGAGGTGTAAGCGACGTCGAAGGTGAATCCGCCTTCGCGCAATAGCCGGCCTGAATAGGCGGCTTCTTCCAGGCCTTTTGGTGATAAATCAACATCGGTCCAGCCAGTGAAACGATTCTCCTTATTCCATGTGCTTTCTCCATGGCGCAGGAGAACGAGCTTTTTCATAGCGTTCTTTACAAAAAGGGTGAGATTTTACGGGAAATAACATGAAATGATGTAGTAATTTTAATCCATTTTATGCGGGAGCGCAGTACGCAATAGAACGGGGCTGGCCGCGAGGAGTTTTGTTCGTGTCAAGGGAAGATGTTAAGGAAGCAGCTTCCAGGCAGGAACTTCCAGCTAGGAACTTCCAGATTGGCCGGAGTCAATACGACAAACCAGCGGCCGCGCTCAGGCTGTAGGCTCAGGCTGTAGGATTGGGATTGCGATTTCTTACCCGCTTCCATGTGCGGACAAGGAGCAGTCGCAACGAGAGAATTCCGCAATATTCACGGTCTCTGTTAAAATTGCCTGTTAAGGAATGGAGAGAGCATGGAAGCGACTTTTATCCAGAATAACATTGCCCTGATCGTTGCCGCCGTAGCGAGCGGCGGTCTTCTGCTATGGCAACTGCTGCGCCGGCCCCGTCATGAAATCGGCACCATGGTGGCGGTCCAGCTTATCAATTATAAGGATGGATTGGTGCTGGATGTGCGTGAGGGTAGCGAATACGCTGCCGGACACATACCCAATTCCAAGCATATTCCTGCTGATAAGCTTGAAGAACGGCTGCATGAACTTGAAAAATTCAAGGGGAAGCCAATTGTCTTGATACATCGGAGTGGCGTTAATACGACCGGTAAGGCCGGCTCGATCCTGCGCGGTCATGGATTTGTGCATGTGCATGATCTTGGAGGCGGTATCGACACCTGGCGGCAGGCTCATTTGCCGATAGTAAAAAAATAAGAAGGCTATCTATGACTAAGGTTATCATGTACTCCACCGCTTTCTGTCCTTATTGCGTCATGGCGGAGCGTATGCTGCGCGCCCGCGGAGTGACAGAAATCGAGAAAATACGGGTTGATCTGGAGCCTGCGCGACGTGCGGAGATGATCGAGAAAACCGGACGCCGGACGGTTCCTCAAATCTTCATCGGCAGCACTCATGTTGGCGGCTATGACGATCTTGCAAAGCTCGACCGCAGCGACGGGCTGGTCAAGCTTCTGACTGTTTGATGGCCACAGTCAGGGAAACAGCGGTCTAAATAAATAAACTTCAAACAATATTTATCATCCAACTCGCCCATTTGGCCACTTATGGAAACCGATATGAATAACCAGCCCCAGCAGCCCGTTCAACCCGTTTTTGCGATCGAGAAAATCTACGTCAAGGACCTATCCCTGGAAATTCCGAATGCGCCGAGAATTTTTCTTGAACGGGAAACACCCGAGGTAAACATTCAGCTACATACCAAGGGCGAGCGTATCGACGAAGGTATGTATGAAGTCGTATTGACGATAACCGTTACCGCGAAAGTCAAGGATAAGACCATGTTTCTGGTGGAGATACAGCAGGCGGGTATTTTCCAGATTCGCCATGTACCGGAAGCTGATATGGACCCTGTGCTGGGCATTGCATGTCCCAATATTATTTTTCCCTATTTACGTGAAAGTGTTTCGGATACCGTTACCCGGGCCGGCTTTCATGCGGTTATCTTGAATCCAGTCAATTTCGAAGCGCTCTACCATCAAGGAAAGCAACAGCAAGCGGAGAAAGGTGCAGCAGCGGTAGAAACAGCGGGAGAAGCGCAAAAAGTAACGCACTGAAAATGAAATATGCTCAAGTGACCCCCGCTTCCCGGCATAGATTCATCAACCTGCTCTCCTGCGGCCGGGTTCTGGTGGCGGTGGGAGCTGTGGTGCTGGGGCTGTCGGGATATGCGGGACACGCGTTTGCCGCGCTTGAGTTTTTTTCCATAAAGGACAATGCCGTCATCATGTATGACGCGCCGTCGCTCAAAGCCGATAAGCTATATGTGGCAAGCCGCAACCTCCCGGTAGAGGCGGTGGTAAAAGTCGAAGGCTGGGTCAAGGTTCGCGATAGCGGCGGCACCCTCGCCTGGGTGGAAGAAAAGGAGCTAAGCGACAAGCGCTATGTTATCGTGACAGCTCCCCAGGCGGAAGCCTATCAGGCCGCAAATACGAGCTCGCCCCTGGTATTCCAGGCACAGCAAAACGTAGTGATGGAACTGCTGGAGCCCGCCGCAAATGGTTGGGTAAAGGTTCGGCACCGAGATGGCCAGGCCGGTTATATCAGAACGAATCAGGTCTGGGGTTCATGAGGATAGCTGTTTTAGGCGCAGGTGCCTGGGGCACCGCGCTGGCCATCGCCCTCAGCCGGGGCCCTGACTCATCCCATCAGGTGATCTTGTGGGCGCGGGATCCGGACCACCTTGCCGAGCTTGCTTCACAACGCATCAACCAGCGCTACTTTCCCGCGTTTTCTTTACCCGATTCTTTGCGATTGACGTCGACGCTCGCCGCTGCCGTTGAATTTGCGCAACTCGTCCTGATCGCCGTTCCCACCGTGGGCTTACGTGAGACCCTGCGGGGAATTGCCGCATGCGGAAAAAAAATACCGCTCATATGGGGTTGTAAGGGATTCGAGGCACAGTCGGCCAAGCTGCCTCACCAGGTGGTTCAGGAGGAATATGCCGGAATTGCGCCCGGCGCCGTTTTGTCAGGGCCCAGCTTTGCGCAGGAAGTCGCGCAAGGACTTCCTACCGCTTTAACGCTGGCATGTTATGACGAAGAATTTGCCAGGCGCATCGCGGGCGAATTGCGCACCCCAACGCTGCGCGTCTACTCGTGCAGCGACATCATCGGTGTGGAAACGGGTGGAGCGGTCAAAAATGTCATATCGATCGCCGCAGGTATTTCCGACGGCATGGGCTTCGGCCACAACGCCCGCGCTGCGCTGATAACGCGCGGTCTGGCGGAGATCGCCCGGCTCGGCCTGAAGCTTGGCGGTAGGCGGGAAACCTTTATGGGTTTAACGGGGGCGGGCGACCTGATACTCACCTGTACCGGCGATCTCTCCCGCAACCGCCGAGTGGGCCTGATGCTGGCCAAAGGCCAACCTTTACAAGCCATCCTCGAGGAACTGGGACACACAGCGGAGGGTGTGCATACCGCTGGAGAGGTATTGCGGTTAAGCCGGGAATTGAACGTCGAGATGCCAATCACCCAAGCGGTATGCAATATACTTCATGACGGCGTACCCGCAAGGCTTGCGGTGGAGGCCTTACTCAACCGTGAGCCGAGGAGCGAAATTTATTGAGGCGGTTTATGGGGACAACCTGTTAGCCGCGAGGGGTTTGGTTGTCTGGATTGCGGGCAGTGCTCTGGCTATAAAAATCTTTGCGCTTTCTACTGGCCCTTTTCGAACAGGATCTGCCGCCATGCTTCGTAGAGCACTACAGCTACTGTGTTGGACAAATTAAGGCTGCGGCTTCCTGTCACCATCGGCACGCGCAGGCGGTATTGTTGCGAAAAGCTCTCCAATATATCAACCGGTAAGCCGCGGCTTTCCGGGCCGAACAACAATGCGTCTCCTTTTGTGTACGAAGCCAGATCGTAGCGTTGCTTCCCTTTTGTTGAAACTGCGAAGATGCGACGCCCTTGCATATGAGCCAAACAGTCTTGCCAGTTTTCATGAATCGACATGCTGGCAAATTCATGGTAGTCCAGTCCCGCGCGCAACAACTGCTTGTCTTCCAGAACGAATCCCAACGGCTTGATCAGCCGTAATTTTGCGCCGGTGTTGGCGCAAAGCCGTATGATGTTACCGGTGTTGGGCGGGATTTCAGGTTGATAGAGAATTATGTCAAACATCTTAAAAAACAAAAACTCTGAAAGCTCCTCTACCTCATCTAACCCATCTTCTGAACCCTCACCGGTGTGTGGGAGAGAGGTAGGGGAGAGGGTACAAAGCAAGAGGTCGGCGCATCCACCTATAAAACCACCTCACCCGCACGGGGTAGTGTTCTGGCGACCACCCATCCACTCACATGACTAGCACCGCATTTGCGCAGTACTTTCGCCAGTTCATTCAAGGTGGCGCCGGTGGTCATCACATCGTCCAGTATGGCAACATGCTTGCCTTCCAGTTTCGCTTCACAGCTAAAGGCGCCGCGGATATTTCGTTCGCGTTCTTTCCATGGCAATCCAGTCTGGGAAGGTGTATCCCTGACGCGCTGGCATACGTCAGGCAGTAACGCGATACCGGTCTTTTTTGATATGCGCCGGGCCAGTTCCAGCGCCTGATTGAATCCTCTTTCTCGCAATCTGCCGGGGTGCAATGGCATGGGTACAATAAAATCCGGCAGATCAACAGCGTTGTCAATATGCGAGAACAGCAAATCGGCCAAAACACGCGCCATGGCAAGGTTCGCGCCATACTTGAGCCTTTGAAGCAGCGCGTCTACCGGAAACGTATATTCAAGCGCTGCAACACTGCGACCGAATGCGGGCGGGTTTGCAAGGCAGGCGCCGCAGATCTGCGACCCCTTCACGGGTAATGCGCATACAACACAACGATCGTGCGTCAGGCAAGGCAGGCTATTCCGGCAAGCCTTGCAAAAATCGTCTCCAGATTTCGTGCCGCAGAGCAGGCAATTCTTCATGAACAACGCCTGCACAATATTTAATCTGTTGTTCAAATAATGGTCGTTAAAAATTGACATCGAGAGGGGAATCCTCGATGATTGCGCTCATTTTAGTACGAAAGGTTTTCGGCCGGATTTTGGAGCGAAGTTTGCCCCGAATTTTGCCGCCAAATTTTCCAGTTTCGCATTGTAGCGTAACCGGTACCACTCAACGAGTGCCCGCCGACCAGCCATCGAATAGCGCGAATAGTGAGATATCCAATAAAGGCACAGTATGAGTCAGCTTCATTCTGACACGATTGATGATATAAAAACCCGTTCGGTCAGTACAGATGGTAAACACGCAACTGGATCTGTTGGCACGGCACTCTCCCAGCACTGGAGTGTGGCGGCAATTCAAGCCATGCTGGACTTGCCGTTCAATGATTTGATTCATCGCGCCCAGTCGGTTCACCGGCAGCATCATGATGCCAACGCCGTACAGCTATCCACCCTGATTTCAGTCAAGACGGGGGGATGTCCGGAAGACTGCGGCTATTGTCCCCAGGCCGCGCGATATCACACCAATGTCGAGAGTCAGGATATGTTGCGGCTCGAGGAGGTGGTTGAGTCGGCAGCCGCAGCCAAGGCCCAGGGAGCTACACGTTTCTGCATGGGCGCCGCATGGCGGGGACCTAAACAGCGAGACATCGAAAAGATGGTGGAAATGGTTGGCGCAGTCAAAGCGCTGGGGCTGGAAACTTGTGCCACATTGGGTATGCTGAAGCCGGGGCAGGCGGAACAGCTTCGCGAGGTGGGGCTCGACTACTATAATCATAACCTCGACACATCCCCCGAATTTTACGGTGAAGTCATCACTACCCGCGGCTATCAGGATCGGCTGGACACTTTGGAAAAAGTGCGAAACGCCGGGATCAATGTATGTTGCGGCGGCATCGTCGGGATGGGCGAATCGCGCCATGCCCGCGCCGGCCTGATCGCTCAACTAGCTAATCTTGATCCCTATCCCGAGTCTGTGCCTATCAATCATCTGGTGCAGGTGGAGGGAACTCCACTGCACGGTGCAGAGGCGTTGGACCCCCTCGAATTCGTGCGAACGATTGCGGCCGCGCGCATCACAATGCCCAAGGCGATGGTAAGGCTGTCGGCGGGTAGACGCGAAATGTCGGATGCGGTGCAAGCACTTTGTTTTCTTGCCGGAGCCAATTCCATTTTCTACGGGGATAAGCTGCTTACCACCGGCAATCCCGAAGCTGAGCGGGATAAGGTGCTGTTCGATAAACTGGGATTGCGTTCAATGTGAGACTGCCATTTCCGTATTTCCCGCCTTTCCCTGGTTTTTCGCGCCCCCGATAATTCCGACAGTTCCGACCTTTCCAGTATTCCGGTTAACGGAATGAGCATTGATTTCATCGAACAGCTAAGCGAACAACTGCACAGCCGCGAAGAGAAGAATCTGTTCCGCCGCCGTCTGGTTCTCGAGAGTCCGCAACACACCCATGTTTCGATTGGCGGGCGTGAGCACCTCGCGTTTTGCAGCAATGATTATCTCGGCCTTGCCGATCATCCGCAATTGGTCAGCGCGGCGTGCGAGGGTGCACGGAAATATGGGGTTGGCTCCGGCGCGTCTCATCTTATCAGCGGACACTCCTCGGCGCACCATGCGCTGGAAGAAGCGCTGGCCCGCTTCACGGGATTGCCCCGCGCGTTGCTGTTTTCCACCGGATATATGGCGAACGTGGGAGCGGTCACGGCGCTGTTGGGTCACGGCGATGCAATATTTTGCGACAAGCTTAATCATGCCTCGCTCAACGATGCAGCGCTGCTGTCACGGGCAAAGTTCAGCCGCTATAGCCACTGTCCGCACCTTGATCTGGCTGCGCTGGAGCGGCGACTGGCTGAATCGCACGCCAGGCGCAAACTGGTATTGACGGATGCTGTATTCAGCATGGATGGGGATATCGCGCCTGTTCCGGGCCTGCTGGAGCTGTGTGAAAAATATGATGCCTGGCTGATGCTTGACGATGCGCATGGCTTTGGGGTGCTGGGCCCCCAGGGCCGGGGAACACTGGCCCATTTCAATATCCGTTCGCCCCGCATCATTTACATGGCAACGCTCGGTAAGGCGGCAGGCGTATTCGGCGCTTTTGTCGCCGCACAGCCGGAGATTATCGAAACGCTGATCCAGCACGCAAGGAGCTACATCTATACCACTGCGGCCCCGCCCCTGCTATCGCACACTCTATTGAAAAGCCTGGAGCTGATCGAAGAGGAAGAATGGCGGCGCGAAAAGCTGGCGCAACTCACCGCGGCACTCAAACGCGAATTGCAGCCGCTGCGCTGGCGGCTATTGCTCTCGGCCACACCCATACAGCCTCTTGTCATCGGTGAGAATGACCGGGCCGTGGAGGTCAGCGAAGCATTACGCGATAGAGGAATTCTGGTTCCCGCGATTCGCCCGCCTACGGTTCCACAAGGGGCGGCCCGACTGCGGATTTCGTTATCTGCTTCACATACCATGGAGGATCTTGGCCGGCTGGGGGAGGCTTTGAAGGAAGTGGATCGCAACAGGTAACCTTTGTTTACGCAACGATGAGTCTTCATGTTGAATCTTTCGGCACAGGCGGTAGCCCTGACCTCGTTTTGCTGCATGGATGGGCCATGCACAGCGGCGTGTGGCGCAGCGTGCGCGATGGTCTGGCTGAGCATTTTCACCTGCATCTGGTGGATTTGCCGGGTCACGGATTCAGCCCTGCTTGTGCCTTTGATTCCCAGGGCCACATGTCGGATTGCATGCTTGAATCGATAGCGGAGGTTTTGCCCGAAAGCTGCATCCTCTGCGGTTGGTCGCTGGGTGGGGAGATGGCGATTGAACTTGCCTTGCGAGAGCCGGTGCGTGTCAGGAAACTGGCGCTGATTTCAACAACACCTTGTTTTGTCAAGCGTGAAAACTGGCAATGGGGAATGGAAGCCTCAATGTTGCAATTGTTCGCGCAGAATTTGAAGCGGGATTATGCGACAACGATGAAACGATTCCTCACCTTGCAGGTGAACGGCGGCAGCGACAGTTCATCGATATTATCGCAATTGCACAAGAGCTTGGCTGAACGAAGGGAGCCGGATGAGGCTGCATTGGAAGCAGGGTTGCAAATTTTGCTGACGAGCGATCTGCGCGAGAAACTTAAATATATTCAGCAACCGGTGTTGCTGTTGCACGGCGAAAACGACGTGATTACGCATCCGTCTGCTGCAAAATGGATGAACGGGCAACTGCTGGAATCTGAATTGATCATGCTGCCCCGTTGCGGTCACGCGCCTTTTTTATCTCATCCTCATCAATTTATAAAAAGCATGGTGCGGCTGTATGATGGGGTGTTTAGTTGAACACGCCAGTGAACTACGATCATATTATTGACAAGCGCCGGGTGCGGAAGGCGTTCGAACGCGCTGCCCCCCATTACGACGAGGCGGCTGTCCTGCAGCGTGAGGTGTGCGACCGGATGCTTTCGCGCCTCGATTATATAAAGTATGTTCCCGATGTCATTCTCGACGCTGGCAGCGGTACGGGATACGGTACGCGCAACTTGCTTATGCGCTATCCCTCAGCGAAGATGCTGGCGATTGATATTGCAACATCAATGCATTTGCAGGCTCGTCCCCCGGTTTCATGGTGGAAGCAGTTGACCGCTCGCGGAAATCAGACTCACTATGTGGGCGGTGACATCGAACAGATGCCTTTCAAGGATGCTTGTGCCGGTCTGGTATGGTCGAATCTGACCCTGCAATGGTGCAATGACCTCAAGCAAACCATTACCGAGATTCATCGCGTGCTCGAGGTCAACGGTTTGTTCATGTTCAGCACGTTTGGTCCCGATACCCTGAAAGAGTTGCGCCAGGCTTTCCGGGAGGCGGATGAGTACACGCACATCAACCGCTTTACCGATATGCAC
>DATJHX010000214.1:0-6293 GCA_035493655.1 Nitrosospira sp. | reverse complement strand
TGGCGGCAGGTCGAGACTGGAAAAACAGGGGCTTAAGGTATTCGCGCTATGTGAGTTCGAGGGCGAGTGATTACATATAGGTGCAATCGTGTCCCGAAGCGTCGCCCGGGGGACCCGCGAAGCGGGATCGGGCGCGTAGGGGATACGCGGCCACGTTGAGAGACTACCCTCTCCCTGACCCTCTCCCACTCGTGGGAGAGGGAAACCAGGTTCCTGTCGCGGTCGCGCTTGCTTATTGCACCCTACGTCTAATCGCTTGTTCTAGAAACGAATGTTGTACTGAACATAGAAAAGGCTGGGGTTGACACCCGGCGCTCTTGCCTTCAGGAAGTCTCCCGCGAACAGCTTCGAGTATCCCACCAGCACATCCTGGTGGCGGTCGACGTGGACGTTGAAACGGAAGTCGATTTCATCGCCAACGTAGCTGCCTGATTGCCCGGTGATGTCCCGCAGGGTGGCGTTACCTGAGGCGTTATACAGAAAGTCGCGCCGGTTCGCCAGGTAGAAGCGATGGTACTGGGCGGTGAATGTCCCCCAGTTCATGGGGTGCAGGTTGATCTGCGCGTTGAAGTCATGGATGTTCTGGCGCCCGACCCGATCGATCCAGCCCATATAATAGTTACCGAAGGGGAAGAGCTGGTTGAAGGTATTGTATCTGTTATCGTTCGGGTTGCTGTCGCCGGAGGCGAAGTCGTAGCGCAGCCAGAACTGCGGATTCATCGGCTGCCCTTTGAAGTGATAGCCGGCGCCCGAGGCGACCGCGAAGGCGGATAGATCCATATTGGCCATCTTGCCGAACTGGTACATACCCTCCAGCTCATACAGCAAATTGTTGTAGTCACCCGCAAGGCGGCCGCCAAGTGTCTGTACGTTCGAACTGCCGATGATGTTGCCGGGCCGGTTGAAGGCCAGCGTCTGGTTATCGTTGAGCAGGCTCAGGAAATAAAGATCGATGAGCTGGCCTTTCATGGGGCGATAGGTACTCCATAGGCCCAAGAAATCGCGCTTCGTATCCCAGTTGTCAAAACGATCCGCTTCAGTGATCATCGGGCGCACCCAGAAGGCGTCCAGATCGAGGTCGGCCGTGCGCCAGAAAGCTTTAGCGCCCTGGAAGGTACGCCGCGTGTTCACCCAGTCCAGCGTCGAAATCAGGCGCTGCGAACCATAAAGTAATTCCTGGCGGCCGGCGCGGATATAAACCGGAGCCTCTTTGACGGTTGCCACCTTGACATCCGCAAACAGGTTCAGCATGTCGGTATGGTTCACGTCGGTTGGCAGTGGCGCAAGCGACTGGCCGAAGGTGCGCGCATCCAGGAATTCCGCGAACAACCGAACGTTGTCCCGGTACCACAGGTCGGCATGGAAACGGCTGCGTATCATGTGGTAATTGTCGTCCCTGTTCGTTAATCGCAGATCCGATTCCCGCATATACCGATACCAGAAGCTGCCGCCCAGGGTTAAAAGAAAGTCGTCGCCAAGCTTGATTCGTTTTAATGGATCGAAAATGTCCGGTTCGTACCCTGGTTTTTCCCGATAGCGGAAGTCCATGTCGAAAGCCGGGGTAGTCATCAGGGCATAGGGCGCATAAGGGAATACCGGCGCGGCATTACGCTTGTTTCCGCTGAGGTGATCCATGAGCGAGTAATATCCCGGGCCCGTTGGGGCAATCGAAAACATGCCCGGACGCGGAGGGGGCGAAACGGGAGGCTGCTTGGACCAGTCAAATTTTCCGGAAGCGGTGGTTGTTGCGGGTGCGGCGGGCGGTGTGGATGTTATCGGGGCAACGGTGGTGCTGCCGGAAAGAGGCGGTTCCACTGCCTTGCTCCCTGGGGGAACCGGTTCTGCTGCTGTGACGTTTAAGGTCAGGCTCAGCGTCGCCGTCCCAACGCAAAATTTGCCGAAATTGAAGAATTTCAAAAATGATTGGTATGGCCGGGGTGAGGATGTGGCGGAAAACGGCTTTGATCCGGTGCTTTCAGCTTGAGCAGCCGGGAAATCAGGCAACTTCATGCAGGATGTCCCTCTTGGTTTTATGGGTAAAAATTTGTGCGCAACTATAGCAGAATCAGTCCGTCTTTTGAATAATCGAAGGGTTGATTATTGTCAAACTTCTCCCAATTTTTCCCAATTTGCTGCATTGATCCTGGCGAGTAAGGCGCTAACAAGACTCTAACAAGACGCTAATGCACACGCAGTGCGCTCGCTTGCTCGCCGCCTGCTTATCACAGGGATATACGGCCTTGCTCGCCCCACCAAACCTAGCGGTAGAATTTGCCTTCGCGCTCCGGTTGATAGACGACTTCCACAATGCGTACTTTTATCGTACCTCCACCCGGCCGCGGCCATTCGATTTCATCACCGGTGGAAAGGCCGAGGAGGGCGCTGCCAACCGGGGCGAGAATCGAAATTTTATCTCCCGACCCATCCACATCTTTCGGGTAGACCAGGGTCAGGCAAAAATCCTCGCCTGATGGATCGATGCGAAAGCGCACGGTGGAGTTCATGGTTACCACGGATGGCGGTATCTGGTCGGGCTCGACAATTTCCGCACGATCAAGCTCGTTCCGCAATTCCTCCTTGCCGGGAAAAGCATTCGATGGAAGCGACTCAAGCAAGTTCTCAAGCCGCTCCAGGTCTTGAGATGTCAGTACAATTTGCGGTTTGCTGTTCATATCAACCTCGTCAAAGTCCAATCAATAGCGCTTCCCAGGCAAAAGAATGCCTTGGTAGTCTTGCCAGGGTTTTAGTTGCGGGCTCGCAGTTTCCAGGAGCCCATGAAGATTTCGGTGCCCGCGATTCGCGGGAAGAACTCATCCGCGAATTTTATTCAGGTAGGAATCCATCATTCTATCATTAAACCAAGGATATATGATGTAATCAATAGGGTCAGACTCGATTGATTTCATCTTTCAAGTGGTTAAGAGTAAGAGAGTATTGAATAGCGCCCAAATACAACCGGTTTTTTGGTAGTTAGCGGATATCAATCGAGTCTGACCCCATTGATTTGAAGGCGCGTTGACCCCTTACCGGCTTAAGCGTAGAGTCCTATCGCGACACTCATTTATTTCTTTGAGGAGCAATGGCCATGCAATCCCCAACTATTGTCAACCCTGCCGTATTGGTCCCGGTGAATCCCGCTATTGAAAAATATATGCGCAGCCTGGCGAGCCGTACTGATCATCCGGTGCTGGCGGAAATGGAGTCTGTCGCGGCGAAAAACAACTTTCCAATCGTCGGCCGGCTGGTGGGTATTTTCCTTGAAACAATGGCTAGAACAGCCAATGCCAAACGTATATTCGAGTTTGGCAGTGGTTATGGTTACTCCGCCTACTGGTTCGCAAGAGCAGTGGGCGAAAACGGCCGGGTGATCTGCACAGATGGGGACGCTCTCAATAAGGAAAAGGCAGATCAATATCTAAAATCCGCAGGCCTGTCGGAGCGAATCGATTTTCGAGTCGGAATAGCGCAGGATATATTTACGCAGATCGAAGGAGAATTCGATATCTGTTACAACGATGCGGATAAAGGGGATTACCCGCAGATCTGGCGAATGGCCAGGGACCGGATTCGTCCAGGCGGCCTTTATATCGCCGACAATGTGTTGTGGCATGGACGAGTCGCCGTGGAACGATATGTCGATATAGTGCCTGGTTGGACAGAAGCCATTCTTGAACATAATATCCAGATTTTTAATGATTCCGAATTTGACGCGTTTATCAATCCCACTCGCGATGGCGTCATCGTGGCACGTAAAAAAACCGGGTAATAATGTTCAGATTCGCCGTGACATATTCATATTAGGAATTAGTATCAGCACTGCTCGTGCAAACTTGAATCCGCGCGCTCGGTTAACGCCCCTCCCCCGGTAGTGGGGGAGGGGCGGGGGAGAGGGTCGCTATGGTTCCTGAGTAGGGCCAGGAGAAAGCCCCGGTCCATAAACACGAATTACGCAAGCGTGATTACGGCTGGGGGCGAGCATGATCCTGTATTGTTTTTTTGGATTTCAGGTGTAAAATGTAATTTCAGTAGTAGCTGTACTTGAATAAGATGTTTTCGAATTGGCGTTTCACTGAAGGCGGTGATACAGGAAAACATCCGGTACAACTGATCTGAGGAAACTAGGGTTCCGGCCTCTGCGACAGAGGTGTCTGGTCCGAGAGTTTCCGGTCTCGTCATGACGAGGCTCCACGGAGGGATAAAAGCCCGGGAGATAATGTAATTATTACATTGACTTCCTGGAATTGAACCCGCTGATACAAGGAGACTCGTAATGCACCGCGGTTTCGCGCTTTCCCCCCTTTTTGCAACAACCGGCGACAGCCGCCGGCTGCATACCCCGCTTTTTATCTCGTCCCGCGTAGGCCTTATCTCCTTGCCTAATTGCCGCAGCACGATAGTTGCTCCGGGGAGGCCGTCATGCAGATAAACGAAAGCCGGGACGAATTTTCATCTGCTCCACCTGTTGCGGCCGTGCCCGCCGCTGGCGATAAGCTTCATCGCAGCATGAGTGCATGGAACAGCTTCACCCTCGGTTTTGCTGTGGTTTCGCCGGTGGTGGGGCTTTACGCCATCATTAGCGTGCAAACTGTTGTGACAGGCGGCGGCTGGTTTGCCGCGCTGGTGACCTGCCTGGCCATGCAATTGCTTGTAGCCACTGTTTATGCCGAATTGTCCTCGCAGTTTCCCATAGCCGGCGGTGCTTACAAGTGGGCGCGCCAGCTCGGTGGCACCACTGCCGGGCAGTTTGCCGGCGTTATCTACGTCAGCTCCACTATTGCCATGCTCACCACGACCGCCTATACCGGGGGCGTATGGCTCTCCCTTTTTTTTGGATGGACTGGGCTGACCGGGCACGCACTGGTGACTTGGGGCGCAGTATTCCTGCTGCTTTGCACACTCATCAATCTGGCCCACGTCAATATTTTCAAGCTGGTCATCGCGATGGGCGTTTACGCGGAGGTGGTCGGATCACTAGGCGTGGCGCTGCTGTTGTTTCTTTTCTTCCGGCAACACTCCTTTTCGGAGTTGTTTCAGCATCTGGGCACGGGCACAGCGCCAGGCGAGACAGCCGCATTTCTTGCGGCACTTGCCATCGCGGGCTGGGCATTTATCGGCTTCGACGCCTGCTCCACCATTGCCGAAGAAACCCATGATCCTAAACGGATGGTACCGCGCGCGGTGTTTCTCTCGTTATGCGTAGTGGGCTCGGTGGTACTCTTTAATTCCGCTGCGCTGACGCTGGCCTTCGACCGGCAGACGCTTCTCAGCGCCAGCGCCACGTCAGATCCCATCACTCCCGTAATAACCGGAAGCTTCGGGCATTGGGCCGAGAAGCCTTTCCTTGCCATCGTCATGATTGCCTTTCTGGCTTGTGGCGCGTCGGTCGTGAAATATACGTCCCGCATCGTTTATTCGATGGCTCGCGAGGGCCATATGCCCGCTGTGCTAAGCCGGCTGGCGGCTGACAAGACGCCCCGCAACGCGGTGATATGTACCGTATCACTTGCTGGCTTAGGGTTGCTGTTCGGGCTGAACGATGGGGCGGTAGCCACGGTGATCGCCTTTGGCACGGGTGGGCTCTATGCCATGTTTGCCATGACCACCGGGGTAGGGCTGTTTAGCCGGCTGACAGGACGCTGGAACCCCGCTCTGGGCGAACTGAAACTGGGCGCATGGGGACTTGTAATCAATACCGCGGCTTTTCTGTGGTCCGTTTTTGAATTTGTCAATATCGCCTGGCCGCGCGCCTATGCTGTAGCACCCAATGCGCCCTGGTGGCAGCTCTGGGCGGTGCCGCTGGTGCTGGGCGGCATATTGAGCGTAACCACGCTATACATCGTGACGGACAGATTCTGCAAGAAGATCGGTTCAAGCCGTTTGAGCAAAAACGATTGAATATTTTGTAGAGCCGGTAATTTGAAAAACATCGTCTTTCCCGCGAAAAGCGGGAATCCAGATGTCTTCTCCGGAAAATTTTCATTTGTATGAGGAGGAAAAACATGAACCAACCGAATGCTTTCATATGGGAACAACATATCCCCGGCGGGTGCCACTGGTCCGGCATTGTGCGCCGGGGTACGACGCTGCGCCTAGTGGATGTAGCGGGCGGCGCCAATGCCGCCGTCCTGTTCTTTAATCAGGAAGAAAAACTGGAACGCTACAATATGGCGGATACCTTGAAGTCTCAGCACACTTTCCGCCTGACCAAGGGGCACGCATGCCATTCAGATATGGGGCGCATTTTCTGCTGTATTACCGCAGATACCGTCGGCTGGCATGACACGGTGTGCGGC
>DATJHX010000213.1:0-8142 GCA_035493655.1 Nitrosospira sp. | reverse complement strand
GTATTTGGAGCATCACTTTGAGCCCAGACCTAACGATGATTTCAAAATGGAACCCGATTAGGACGCGTCGTTCAGGCGACGCGTATCCGGACTTTCAGTCCGCAACCCTAACCCACCAGCTTTAGCTGGTGGTTGTTGAGTGTCGCGCGAAGCCCGACCTACTTTGCCGCTGCGCCGTTCACAATCCCATCATGCCGGCCGGCTAGCCTCTGCCCGCCGCTGACAGGGTTTTTCAGGTCAGGTTGGGATGATGCCGGGCGGCATCACGCAGTTGTCGCACCCGATCGTGGTTTCTTTTCGCGCCTTCGTATTGATTTTCCAGAAGCGCACGCAACTCACCCGGCAGTTCTTCCCTCAGTGCGTTCTCATAAGCGATCACCGCTGCGGCTTCCCCTCGTTCGCATTCTTCCAGCACGGCAATATTATCCTGGTTTGAAGTGGCCGCTTTAATGTCCACCCAGGCGCGGTGCAGTGCGCCTGCTGTGGTGCCGCTTGTATCAGGGTCTCCCCCATGTTTTCTCACCTCGGCAGTCAGATCACGAACCGCCTCCAGGCAGCCCTGAGCACGATTTTGAAAATACATTTTGAGCGAGGGGTCATTCACATCCTCGGCACAGGTTTTGAAACCTTCCATGCCGTCGCGTGAAATGTCGATCAGATGGTTCAGCATGCTTACAATTTCATCGTTATTCATTTGTTCTCCTGAAATCCAAGAAAATTAAAACCTCAAATCATGTGAACCGATAAGTGGCCTGTTTAATGAGGTTAATGAGTAGCCTGGTTTATGAGTAGCCGGTTTTGAAAGAGGATAAAAAAGCCTGCCCTTCTCGTCTGTACGTTGAGGCACATTGAATCTCGCCTCGCGAGCGGCCACTGGATCAGCTCTTTCTGAAGTGAAGAGAGGATTGGGGCGTTCATTCAGTTGCCATGAGCGCGTGCTAGAGTGGCACGATTACGTCTTTTGCGGCGCCGTGCAAGATGAAGGGATGCCACGTGCTGGGCTGGTGCGGCACGGGCCATTCGTTCGTGTATTCCTGATGAATGCCAACGGTCGTGAAGTCGGCTGTCTGGTCGCGGGGTACTTCAACATCTGGAAGGAAAAAAGCAAAAACCGTGAAATTCTCGGTCGATCTTTCGGCGAGCTGGACAGAGATCAGGGAACCCAGCACAGTTTGATCAGTATGAATATCGCCGGGCTTGAAGTCGCGGGAAATAGTTTCATCCCTGTAGGTCAGCGCAGTAAAGCCGGGATTGCCTCCAATTGTATAATGAACCTCGATATGGTGGCCTCTGAGCGTGAATTGGTTTGCCATATATCACCTCCTGATTTTATCGCCCGGCATAGCGTGCGTAATTTCAGGATAGTTCTTTTTCTCCTGCCGTCAACTCGCACTCTGCAATAAGAACGAAAACAACGACAGCCGAGTGAGCTGCTATTGCGCCCATGTACAAGGGTTTAGGGCAATCGGACTTGCCTCAGCTCGACTCGCGCAGCCAGTAAACCTGGCCGTCAAAATCTACCGGACTTAGTGCCTCCACGCCATCCAATCCTTCCGTTGCCTTGAGATATTCCTGGAGGTAGCTGTCTCTGATTAAATCGGAGCCTGGCTCATATGTGAATGCTGAAGCCACTGTTTCAATATTTTCCGCAAATGCTCTAAGCGTTTTTAATTCATTGGAATACTCATCGGAACAACGATAATTTAACTGCTCTTCCAGCCAATGGATACGGGCCAGCAGATCTTTTGAATTTATTGTATTGTCAGTATTGGTAATGCGGCTGGGGTACAAGATCTTTCTCCAGTTTTACCCGGTAACCTCCTGTCGAGCACATAAAGGATTACGGATGTGCTCGGGGTAATGTGCTCGAGTAACTACGCGATACTAATTCTTATGTCCAACAGGTTCAGTTCGATAACGCACAGGCGCATAGGTACTTTCCGCGGGTATGGAATGGCACGGCACACTGCTTCAGTACACTGTCCTGTGCGAAGCATGACGGAGAGCATGACGAGATTAATGAGGAGCTGCGTGGGGGGCTTGTTCAGGGCGACCGGCCTATGTGTCCAACCGTACAGAACTATTTTCATCCCGGAAAGAATATACACGCAGGAGTGTTCTTTTTCTCCCCGTTCTAAACGCTCCTCTCTTGTGTGAACCCATGTGTTTACTCGGAGTTTGACCGGGCAGATTCGTTCTCTTTAATCTGTCCCGGTCTATTTCTTTTTATCTGGGCCGCAAACTCCATCTTGAGCGAAACATGCGTCCCAGGCCGGGAGCGCTGTATGGGGTCGTTCCGCAATTTTATTCGGGGGCTTTGAATGCTGGGTGATGCGAAATCTGTCGTCCTGACATTTGACGACGGTCCTGCACCGGTGAGCGCACTCGAGAGCATCTTGCAGACCCTGGAAGAAAAGAGAATCATCGCTGAATTTTATGTTCTCGGCGGCGAGGTTAAACAATATCCTGAGGCTGCAAGAACTATTGTCCGGCAGGGCCACCATATCCAAAACCACTCATGGAGCCATCCTGATCTCGCGAAAGAGCCGGAGCAGGATGTCCGCCGGGAGCTTGAGCAGACCCAGAATATTATCAAAACAGCCACCGGGGTCACACCATCAAAAATTCGTCCGCCATATGGGGCGGGAGGCTTTCGCGGGCACCTCGACCCCGAGCTGGTCAAGGTTGCGAGAGAGTTGAGTCTAACCATTGTCACCTGGGACATTGATACCGAGGATTGGAAGGCGCCGAAGGGGTTAGGCCCGGAAAAAGTCAGGAATATCGAGGATCAGTTTACGCAACAGCACCGCAAGACCTTATTCAATGTGCTCATGCATGTGCAGCCTGCGACGGCACGGGATTTGCCGTCCTTTATTTCCAAATTGGAGGATTGGGGATTCGACATCATGGAACCGTAAGCTGCATTGGTAGAAAGTACCTCCTGCCGAAATTGCCGGTCGCGTTTATATTTTTGCTGGCGTTGTCATTATGCCCGGCGATGGCGCTCGCCCGGCAGTCCAGGGAGTACAAATGTACTCCAGCCGTTAAATATGAATGTTCGGCCGATCAATGCGAACGGGTTACCAGCGATTTCCAGCATGCTGAGTCCTTCTCCTATAACGCGGCAACCCGCACAATTTCCGCCTGCCTATGGACCAATTGCTACAAAGGCAGGGCAGCGGTATTCAAGGACACGTCTTCAAGGAGCCTGACGGCGATCGGCAAACTGATGCCGAGCGCTCATCCCGGAAATAAACCGATCATCATTTCCCTGACGATCGATACCAACCCTAAAAATACCAAAAGCGGCAGCGGCTTCACCGCGATCTGGGGCTATGGCAGCGATTGGCTGACTTTTGACATGGGCAAGTGCGTACGTCGAAAATCCCGCTGAGGTGAGGGTAGTAGGATGATAAATGCAAGAGCCCGATTGCCTTATCGCTTATCATTCCCGGCTGCTTTCTTGCCGAGGCAGGCTGCCTGGCTTGTATTCCCAGTACCAGCAGGTCGGATTAGCGTAGCGTAACTCGACGGGATACCAGAGAATATAAACGAGCATGGGATTTCGAGTGATTCGTTTTTACCTAACCGCAGCGCGACATGGTTTTTTCACCAAATTGTCGGGTTACACTACGCTAACCCGACCTACAATATTTACCTACGATATTTATTTACCGGCTCCTGGCTGCGAGACTTCAATGGCCTGTTGCCAGATACTCCAGCAACAGTACGATGCCATACCCGCCGGACGGCAATGCTATGGCCGCGCCAAATATCGGATGCTGGGTGAAAGGAAGAAACGCGCCTCTCTGGTTATTTTTAATGGCATTAATCGCCCAGTCGATCTGCTGCCGCTGCTTTATTTCTTCCGGAGTCTGGCTGGACAACTGGGTAAGCCTGCTTTCCAGGCGCTTGACAGCTTCTCGTTTAGCTCTGTCGGCTGATCGCCTTAATACCAGCGCGTTGGCAACGATGAGTATCGCGCTGAGCGCGAAGATGATGATCAGCGCGATTGAAAAATCCCAATTATCGAGATAGGAATGGCGTGAAATTCCTAGCAGAAACATGACAATGAAAGGAAAATAAATGAAATTGCCAATGACTTTGGTCCGCTCGGCGATCAATTCGATGCCCATCCATTCGTCAAGGTTCTGTTTGCCCACGCCTTGTTTAAGTGCGATTTTTGTCAAGGTCTCGTCAGGCCAATCGATCTTGTTCATGGCAATACAGTTGACCCACTTGCGGCAGAGCAGGGTGACATCTATCACGTAAAATATAAGAAGCATCATTGCGGCGATGTTCAGCATTATGATGGCGTCATTTATGATAAAACAGGCCGAGCCGCGGCATGGAACGTTGGGAAAACCGAACAGCGTCATCAGGAGCCATACGAAGCACAAAGCGATCGCGACCTGGGGCAGGCAGCGTGCGACGAAATTTTTCAGGTCCCCCAATGTAGCGTATTCGCGCCAGAGATGAGCCCCGTCAAAATGCCCCGGGGTTTGCTGGCGCCAATTCTCCAGCCCTACCATATATCGTGCAGCCCGCCTAAAGATACTGGACGGAAGAGTGGTGTCATATTGGAATTTCTCCCCAATGTCCACGCTGGACCGCCTTGTTTTCTCCTCTGGATCTCGTCTTTCACCTCTTTGTCTTTCACCCCTTGGTCCTTCACCCGTTTGTCCTTCACCCGTTTGTCCTTCACCCGTTTGTCCGTCAAGACCGAACTCATGTGTGAGAGAAGTCTCGTTAGCTTTCAGTCTCCTCCAGGAATACCGGAGAAAGATCAGGCTCATAAGCAGCGTGAACGCTCCAATGGCCGCTGTTGGCCATGCGCTGATACCCTCGGTCAGGACAAATGGCTCATTTTTAGCTACATCGGGCGTCAGCTCCTTTATCGATGCGACTGCGCCATAAACCGCCAGGCTTACGATAGCAATTGTGCTCCAAAACCACTTGCTTGAAGAAAGCTTAAGGATGGCGGCTGCCGCTGTACTGCTGATCAGCATAACGCCCAGGACAAGAATGGCAGCCGTAGCGGCTACCCCTACAATCCATTTCAGGTTCCGCCTCGTGTCGGAATAAGCTTCAAGATCGGGCCGTGGAGGATGGATGCTCGCATATTCACGGGAATGCCTGACAGGATCAGTGCTGATGTCGAAAGCGCCATGTCGTCCGACTTCATACAGTCTTGGCCCCACATCCGCCGAAAAAATATTCGGTCCTTTACCGGCTCTGTGCCTGCTGTCCGCTTTCTCCCCTTTCTCCCCTTTCTCATCTTCCTCCTCTTTATCTTCCCGCAATTGAAAGCAATCCGGGCAGTTCTGACGGTCTACGTGAGCGTAATGCTCCAGTGCCCATAAAG
The DNA here is from genome assembly GCA_035493655.1 of Nitrosospira sp. GTDB lineage: Bacteria > Pseudomonadota > Gammaproteobacteria > Burkholderiales > Nitrosomonadaceae > Nitrosospira. Next base: position 2,777 of record DATJHX010000213.1, on the reverse strand, counting down.
CGGCGTAGAACAGGGATGTCTGGTAGCTATCTCGAAATGGAGGAATCGGTATTTGCAGCTCCGGCTGAAGCTCGAGCCCGAAGTGCGAGGCAATAATAAGATTGTGCGTCCAGCGCCATTCAGTGGGATAGGGGAGTCTGGCGTTAAGGTCGGTAGTAAAGAAAATTGCGCGCGGAAACGTCTCGCGCAGCGCCTGCAAAATCAGAAGCTTGTCATAGACATCGCTGCCGAGTACGCCAATCGCCTTGAACTCCTCGCCATTTTTGGTTTCTTCCTGTTTCAAGGCGGCCGCAAGCCTGATGACATAATCCAACTGGCCGCGGCCTTCAGGCCTTTGCGCCGCGTTTTGCTCGGCGCCTTGGGGGGTGCGTCCGTACCATACTTTACCCTTGTCCTGACTCCCGTCTTTTTGATTACTGCTGCTTTTATCGCTTCCCTGGGCAGGCAGTTCGCCGTCGAGGCCGGCCAGGTATGAATGGGGATATATCCATCCCGGCCACTCATTCCGGCGCAATTTGTTGATCTCGGCCTCCAGGGCGGGACCGGTTTCGCCCGAGCCTCCGTTCATCGCGACAGCGGCAAAAGTCCGCGGCAAGGAGCGACCGTAAAGCGTGTCCCATTCCGAGATCAGCGCGACCCGCGGGTTGCAGTATCTGCCTGCGCAAGGTTTTAAATCCACCTGGCGGCGCTTCAGTTCCTGGAGAAGCTGCTCCGCAAGCATGGCATCGGTACTAATTGTTCTTGTCAGCTTGATTCCTGAGTTCTCCAGGAGTTCTGCAACGGTTTTTTTTTCGGTCTTCTTTTCTGTGCCCTTTTTGGTCCTTTCAGATTGCCTGGCGATCCGATACGTTCCAGACGGCTCATTGGGCGAATAATTTAATAAAAAGGTATCCTCTGCCGTTGCATAGGGAGAAAAGAAGCGAACGCTCTTCAAAACGTCGAATGGCGAAACCCCCGAGCCAGATTGGACGGACTTCAATTCAGCCAGCATCGCGCTCAAGGTGGCGGAACTCCTCGGCCCAAGCACATCATAGGTAAGCGCTATTTTTGACTCCCGCCTATCGAGGGCGTTTTTTAAAGATGACAGGAGATCATCCAGAAACATGAGCGGATCCGGGGCGGCATCCTGCTCTCTGAGCCACAGGACCAGCACAGGTTTTCCATAGGGCCGATCGCTCAGTTCCGAATTTGGAAAATACAGCTCGGCCGGGATGAGCGTTTCAAGTTCGCCTGTTTCTGCTCCGGTGTTTTTTCCTGACCTCGTTTCTGTCTTTCTCTCCTGCTTTTCCCTGGTTTCCTTTTGGCGGTCCCACTTGAAAAAGCGCAGGTATTCGCCGGACTCGGGCACGTAGTCTGCCGCGCCCAGAGCCGAAACTACCGCATACCGATCGTTCAGCCTGGACTCGGTCCCGTTGACATACGGGCTTCCGTCTACGAATATGGGCAAGATTCGTAAACTGGAAATTCCCGATTGATTAAGAACGTCAATAAGCTTATCAAGTGTGTGGCGATCATTTTTTTCTTCGGGCACGCTGGTCATTTTTTCCTCCAGGCGCCGGTGCGCGTCTATCGCTTCAAACGGGTCCTGCCACAGGTGCGACTGTACCAGCCCCTTTTTAAGGAAAATATTGGTTGCCTGCTCCTTGTCCACGGGCCGCGACGTTTTCAGTGAGATCCCTTCGTAGAAGAGAAGACCGCTTATCATCGCCAGCAATGCGAAGAGTCCGGTGAGCGGGAATCTGGATTTATCGTCGCGCTGATCTGCCATAGGTCATGTTTTTTGGGATAAACTGCCTGGATGGAGCCTGGTTTCAAACGTGGGCAAACGGCCTAACATATCTGTGATATCTGTGAATTGCATTCATCCAGAGTATAGATGAGTATTGGGTGCCATAAAGCCGTCCATAACCCCTTAGACTCATCAGTTTCCTTGTCAGTACCCTTGCGTTTTCGGCATCTTTCGGGGATTGTACTTAAGTCCAATAGACACTATTCCTGCAATTGATAAGATTGAATCCGGGGAAGCAATGAGGAAGCAGCAGCAAGGAAGTGAGAGGGAATGAAGCGTAGCTTCCCCGCTTTATGTTGCAGTGCAGTCGAAGTAGCAGTTGTGGTTGAAGTTGAAAATGAAGTTGCAATTGAGTTGCAGTTGAAATTGAAGCAAACGCCACAGCCCGGCGCAGGTAACTGCGCCGGGCTTTTTCATGGCAATTCGCGGCGAAGGCCGCGCAGGGTGACGTGCACAATATGATCCGTGCTCCGTGAACTGAACTGCGCCGGCGATTCGGCGTTCATCGAGCTTCCACCGCGACACCATCTGTTATCATCTCGGGTTACCGGAAACGAAAATAATAATCCAACTCAAGTGGCACAGCTCGATTTTGATACCCTGATTATCGGCAGCGGTCTGGCTGGGCTGACTCTTGCGCTGAATCTGGCGCAAAACAACAAGGTGGGCCTGATTACTAAGGGGGCGCTGCTGGATGGAGCCAGCGGCTGGGCGCAGGGTGGCATTGCCGCAACATTGTCGGATGAAGATTCACCCCAGGCCCATATCAGGGATACGCTTATCGCAGGCGCGGGCCTATGTAATGAAAAGGTTACCCGGTACGTAGTGGAAAATGGACCGCAGGCTGTGCAGTGGCTTATCAGCCAGGGTGTGCCCTTTACCCGCGATCACGGAAATGGAACGGGCTATCATTTGACGCGGGAAGGCGGCCATAGCGTGCGGCGTGTCATTCACGCGGCGGATGCCACCGGACAGGCGGTCCAATTGA
>DATJHX010000212.1:0-4257 GCA_035493655.1 Nitrosospira sp. | reverse complement strand
ATGACTGGCCTGTGCATCGTATTGCTCCGCGCGTTCGGGTTTCTGCTGCAGAAACCTATTTACTGGTATTCCGCGACGCCGGCGATCTGGTTCAATTTACGGAAATTAATGCGTTTACATCCCGACTGATTCATCTTTTGGAATCCGCCGAGCATACTGGCCGAACGGCTCTCGAAATCATCATCAAGGAAGCCCGTCACCCCTCGGCTGAGGCCGTAATTCAGGGAGGCTTTAAAATAATGCGTGACCTCCAGGCGCGCGGTGCCCTGCTAGGCACTTTTATAGAGCGGGAATAGAAAGCTGATAGAAGATTAGAGGGTGCCGACAAGCTCCTTACCGTACCATGATATTAAAGAAAGATGTGGTCGTGATAGGTGCTGGTGCGGCAGGAATGATGTGCGCCATAGAGGCGGGCAAGCGCGGGCGCTCTGTATTACTACTGGACCATGCGAGCAAGCTCGCCGAAAAGATTCGCATTTCCGTCGGTGGACGATGTAATTTTACAAATCGGTACGCCAGGCCGGAAAATTTCATTTCACACAACCCCCATTTCTGCCGCTCAGCGCTCGCCCGATTCACCCCGCAAGATTTTGTCTTGCTGGTAGAAAAATATGGGATTCCTTATCACGAAAAGAAGCTGGGTCAGTTATTTTGCGACAGCAGTTCCCAGCAGATCATTGACCTGCTGCGGCATGAGTGCAATGCATCAGGTGTTGAGTGGCGCATGCCCTGCCAAGTCAGCAAGGTGGAGCGGTCCAACGCCGGCGGAGCGGGGTTTACGCTGGAAACTGACCAAGGCCCCGTAACCTCGCACACGGTGGTGATCGCCACTGGCGGCCTTTCCATTCCGCAAATCGGCGCAAGCTCTTTTGGCTATCGCATCGCAGAGCAATTCGGTATAAGCGTGACGCCATTGCAGCCGGCATTGGTTCCGCTGATCTTCAGGCCGGAACAACTGGCAGGTTTTTCGGCACTTTCCGGAATTGCGGTGGATGCTGCCGTGAGTTGTAACGGTGGAGAATTTCGAGAGAATTTATTGATCACGCACCGAGGCTTGAGTGGCCCGGCGATATTGCAGATTTCTTCCTACTGGAAGCCCGACTTGCCCATCCATATCGACTTGTTACCGGACCTCGATGTTGCGGAATGGCTGTTTGCCCAGCGGGGCAGCGCCGCACTGCTGCCGAACCTCCTGACGCGACGTTTGCCCAAGCGTTTTGCACAAGCATGGGTCGAGGCAATCCTGCGGGGAGAACCGGCCAGGCCGATGAATCAATACGATGAAAAGGGTTTGAGGAAGCTAGCCTCGCAACTACATGACTGGCAGATCACCCCATGCGGTACCCAGGGTTATCGAAAGGCGGAGGTAACACTGGGAGGAATCGACACGCGGGAATTATCATCCAAGACGATGGAAGCCAAAAAGGTGACCGGCCTCTATTTTATTGGCGAAGTGGTAGATGTAACGGGCCATCTGGGCGGATTCAATTTCCAGTGGGCATGGGCATCCGGTTATGCAGCGGGGCAATACGTGTAATCGATATGATATCGTTGAGGCTAAGGAACTTCTGAATAAATCCCACGGGCGCGACAGGGCTTAAAGCACATAGCGGGCCAGATCCTCGCTCTGGGATAAACTGCTGAGCCGTGCATCCACATATTCCGCATCGATCACGACATTGGTTCCGAGGTGTTTTTCAGCATCGAAAGAAACCTCCTCCAGAAGCTTTTCGATGGCGGTATAAAGACGCCGGGCGCCTATGTTCTCGGTTTTTTCGTTGACCGCAAAAGCAATCTCCGCCAGCCGCCGCACCGCCCCGGGGGTAAACTCAAGCTTGATTCCTTCAGTTTCAAGCAGCGCCTCGTATTGACGTGTCAGGCATGCGTCCGTGTTGGTGAGAATTTGTACAAAATCGTCGGCGCTAAGGCTTGCCAATTCTACGCGAATGGGAAAGCGCCCTTGCAATTCCGGGATCAGGTCGGAGGGCTTGGCGAGATGAAATGCGCCGCTGGCAATGAATAAAATATGATCGGTTTTGATCATGCCGTATTTGGTGGAAACTGTGGTCCCCTCCACCAGGGGGAGCAAATCACGTTGAACGCCCTGACGCGAAACATCTGCACCTGAAGTTTCCGAGCGACTGGTAATTTTGTCGATTTCGTCCAGAAACACAATGCCGTTCTGTTCAACATTCTGCACCGAGCGAAGCTTCAACTCCTCGTCATTGATGAGCTTGGACGCTTCCTCATCGGTTATGAGCTTCATCGCTTCACGAATTCTCAGCTTGCGGGTTTTTTTTCTTTCCCCTCCCAGGTTCTGAAACATGCCCTGGATTTGAGTGGTGAGCTCCTCCATTCCCGGCGGCGCAAATATTTCCATATGAGTATGGGCTGAAGCTACGTCGATTTCGATCTCTTTATCATTGAGCTCGCCTTCGCGCAATTTCTTGCGGAATTTCTGCCGGGTCGCACCTTCTCCTTCCAGAGCTTCAGGCTGTGACCCAAGTTCTCTCGCGGCAGGAAGCAGCACATCAAGGATGCGCTCTTCAGCATTGTCTTGCGCCCGGGAGCGCATTTTCTGGGCTTCCTGTTCGCGGGCATGCTTGATGGCAGACTCCGCGAGGTCGCGAATGATGGAATCCACGTCGCGCCCAACGTATCCCACTTCGGTAAACTTGGTCGCTTCCACCTTGATGAAGGGTGCGTCGGCTAGCTTGGCCAACCGGCGAGCGATCTCGGTTTTACCGACCCCCGTTGGTCCGATCATCAGAATATTCTTCGGCGTTATTTCCTGCCGCAGCGGGTCCATGACCTGCTGCCTCCGCCACCGGTTCCTGAGTGCAATGGCGACGGAACGCTTGGCGGCATCCTGGCCAATGATGTGTTTATCCAGTTCGTGGACGATTTCCCGCGGGGTCAGTTGAGACATGATTACGGCTCAGTGGGTAGCTCAGTGAATAACTATAAGAAGTGAAAAATGGGGACTAATAACTATTTATCTTTGCGTTTTAGATGTTACTCCAGAACCTCGATTACATGGTTCTGGTTGGTGTAAATGCATAAGTCGCCCGCAATGGCGAGTGATTTCTTGACGATTTCCTGGGGTCCCAGACTGGTATTTTCAAGAAGTGCCCGCGCGGCGGAGTGGGCATAAGAGCCGCCGCTGCCGATTGCCGCAAGCCCAAGCTCGGGCTCGATCACATCGCCTGCGCCGGTAATGATAAGGGTAGTTCCCGGATCCGCCACCACCAGCATTGCTTCCAGCCGCCGTAAAATACGGTCCGTTCGCCAGTCCTTTGCGAGCTCCACCGCTGAACGCATGAGGTGCCCCTGATGTTTTTCCAGCTTGCCTTCAAAGCGCTCAAACAATGTAAAAGCATCGGCCGTGCCGCCAGCGAATCCCGCAAGTATCTTGTCGTGGAAGAGCCTGCGAACCTTGCGCGCACTCGCTTTGGCGACTACCGCGCCGAGAGTTACCTGGCCATCGCCTCCGAGCGCTACCTGGGCGCCGCGCCGTGCCGAAAGTATGGTGGTACCGTGAAATTCTGGCATTGAAGTAACGCGAGATGATAGAGGAATATCGATTATACCGCTGACTTACCAAGAAAATAAAAAATGTCTGGAATCTTCCCTAGCTCAACGGTTCTTTTTCGCTCGTGGATGAGCTGCATCGTAGACTTTCGCCAAATGCTGGAAGTCAAGATGGGTATAGACCTGCGTGGTGCTGATACTGGCATGCCCCAGCATCTCCTGCACGGCCCGCAGGTCGCCACTGGATTGCAACACGTGCGAGGCAAATGAATGCCGTAGTACATGCGGGTGGACGACCGCCCCGATACCTTGGCGTAGCGTCTGGACTTTCAGGCGCTGGCCAATTGACCGATGGCTGATATTTTTACCGTAGCGGGACAGGAACAATGCCGTCTCGCCGGGTCTGACCAGGATTTCCCGCCGCTTTATCCATTCTCTCAGCACGTCCGCAGCCTTGCTGCCGAAGGGCACGATACGCGTCTTGCCGCCTTTGCCTGTAACACGTACAGTACCTTCGGAAAAATCCAGATCTTCGGGTCTCAAGCTGGCGAGCTCCGCCAAGCGGAGGCCGGAAGAATAGCACAGCTCGAACATCGCTTTATCCCGCAAAGCCATAAGGTCATCATCGACCGGAAACTCCAGCAGCTTCGCGGCTTCATCGGGTGAAAGGGTGCGGGGCAATGTTTTGGCTGCCCTCGGTGCACGGACTCCCGTGCATGGATTGGA
>DATJHX010000211.1:0-9601 GCA_035493655.1 Nitrosospira sp. | reverse complement strand
CCGGACTGTACCCTCAAAAAGAGACCAGACATTATATTCAATCGCTATCCGGCCTTCAGGAAATTCTGGGGATAATCAATGACGTTGCTATTGTCGAAAGGCTTCTGGGCGAACGGACTCTTGAAGGAAATCAGGACGAAGAAAATCAAGGCAATGAGCGTGAAGCAGCCGGAATTATCCGGGGCTGGAGCGCCAGCATGGCCTCCCTAAAAATGCGGGAGTTGGGCAGGGTTTGGAGGGACTTCAGTAAAAGCCTCATTTTTTGGTGAAATCCGGAGCAGGGCAATAAACGCGGCGCATTGCGCTGTAGGGATGGTAGGGTTCGGCCAGCGGCAGCCTCGCAGACACAACCGTAATGCACTGATACTGGATGCAATATGCTGCGCTTATTACAACCTGACTGCGGGCTTCTGACTTGGGCTTTTGTAGCCCCTGTTTTTTCAAATAAAAAAAGTGGACAACTCGCTCGCTAATTGTCCCAGTGTTTTTGCCTGGCGTCTCGCTACCAAGTCAAAGGACGTAGGGTCGGGCAGACCAACATAAGGAAGGCCCGCCCGGCTGCCCCTTGGCGTTTACTTGACGACAGCCTTCAACTCACCCTTGGCGTATTTATTTGCCATGTCATCCAGCTTGGTCACTGTGATCTTGCTGGCCTGGCCGGCGCTGCCGAAGGCTTCGAAACGTGCCTTGCAAATATCTTTCGCTGCTGCAGTGGCATCCTTGAGGTATTTGCGCGGGTCGAATTCGCTCTTGTTCTTGGCAAGATGGCGTCTGATGGCCCCGGTCATAGCAAGGCGAATGTCTGTATCGATATTTACCTTGCGCACACCGTGTTTGATGCCTTCCTGGATTTCCTCCACCGGCACGCCGTACGTCTCCTTCATGTCTCCACCATATTCACGGATGATGTCGAGCCACTCCTGCGGTACGGAACTGGAGCCATGCATGACCAAATGCGTGTTGGGAATGCGCCGGTGGATTTCCTTGATGCGCTCGATGGCGAGAATATCACCCGTGGGTTTGCGCGTGAATTTATACGCACCGTGCGAGGTGCCAATCGCGATCGCCAGAGCATCCACGCCGGTTTGCTTGACAAAATCCGCGGCCTGTTCCGGGTCGGTCAGTAATTGATCATGAGACAGTTTGCCTTCAGCACCGTGACCGTCCTCCGCCTCCCCCATCCCGGACTCAAGCGATCCCAGGCAACCCAGTTCTCCCTCTACAGAAACGCCGACCGCATGCGCCATCTCCACCACTTTCGCGGTGACTTCAACGTTATATTCATATGACGAGGGGGTCTTTGCATCCGCTTGCAGCGAGCCATCCATCATTACACTGGAAAAACCGCTGCGTATCGCATTGATGCAAACCGCCGGGGATGCGCCATGGTCCTGGTGCATCACAATGGGAATACGCGGGTAAGATTCTACGGCTGCCTCTATAAGGTGTCGTAAAAAAGCTTCCCCTGCATATTTACGCGCGCCTGCCGAACCCTGCATGATGACGGGACTATCGCATTCATCGGCTGCCTGCATGATGGCATGGATCTGCTCCAGATTGTTGACATTGAAAGCGGGCAGGCCATAGCCGTTTTCCGCTGCATGATCCAAAAGTTGACGCAATGATACGAGTGCCATTTGAGCCTCCTCCAAGTTAGAATCAGTTGTGAACCGCAAGGGTGAGCCGCAAATCCTCAGGATGAGTAGGCCGAATCGGGGAAGAAATCGTTGGAGATTACCTGCATCAACAGGTTTCTTCTTTAGCCCTGACGATTTTGTTCAACCCTTTCTGTATTCCCCCACTTTAACAATCTTCATAGTATTGGTACCGCCCGCTTTGCCCACCGGTTCGCCGATGGTCATGATGATCAGATCGCCGTTGCGCACTACCCCACGTTTAAGTAATTCATTTTCCGCATGGTTAAGGATAATTTCGGGATCATTCGAGCCACCGCCGAATTTCACAGGATAAACCCCTCTGAATAAGGTCATTTTCCGGCGGGTATCCTCTTGCGGGCTTAGCGCAAATATTGGAACGTTTGAACTTCTGCGGGACATCAGCAACACTGTTCTGCCACTTTGGGTGAGCGCGGCGATGGCGCGGATTTTAAGACTGTCAGCGGTGAACATGGTCGCGCGCGCAATCGCTTCTTCTATGGTTTCCGGAAGCCCGCCCTGCAGCCGGCGCAGCTCACTGCTTACGAGATATTCTTTTTCTGCTTCAAGACAAACCCTCGCCATGGCTGCGACTGATTCCACCGGATACTGTCCCGTAGCAGATTCCGCCGACAGCATGACAGCATCCGTACCATCCAGCACCGCGTTCGCCACATCGGATACCTCTGCACGTGTAGGAATAGGACTGCTTACCATTGACTCCATCATTTGTGTAGCAGTTACTACCAGCTTATTGTTGGCGCGCGCGGTGCGAATCATGCGTTTCTGCAACGCTGGCACCACAGCGTCTCCCACTTCCACCGCCAGATCTCCCCGGGCGACCATGATTGCGTCTGATGCCTGCAGAATGTCGTCCAGCGCCAGAATAGCCTCGGAACGCTCCACCTTTGCCATCAGGAGGCTTTTGCCCCCTGCTTCCCGCATCACATCCCGGGCCCAGCGCATATCCTCGCCGGAGCGTGGGAACGATACTGCAAGATAGTCTGCCTTGAGCGCCGCAGCAGTGCGGATATCCTCCACATCTTTATTGGTCAGCGCGGGAGCACTCAACCCGCCTCCTTTGCGGTTGATGCCCTTATTGTTGGACAGCACTCCGCCCTGCTCAACAACGCACGAGATTTCCTGCCCCTTGACCTGGGAAACCCCGAGAACTATGCGACCATCGTCCAACATCAGGGTCGCGCCAGTTTCCACATCATTGGGTAATTCCTTGTAGTCCAGCCCAACGCGCTCCTGATTGCCCAGATGACATTCTGCATCAAGTACGAATTTATCGCCGGTTTTAAGTACGATCTTGCCTTTTTCAAACTTGCCGATACGGATTTTAGGGCCCTGCAGATCCGCCAGAACCCCCACAGCATGGCCTGCCGAGCGGGCCAATGAACGGGTCAACTCGGCATATTCAATATGCTCCTCCCGCGTGCCATGGGAGAAGTTGATTCTTACCACGTCCACGCCGGCATTTATCATGCGCTCCAGGACTTTGGGATCGCGGCATGCAGGCCCAAGTGTTGCCACGATTTTCGTTCTTCGAATCATATGGATGGGGCTTGCAAAATTGCGTTTGTTGGGGGCTGACAATCAACGTCCTCGCTGTTCGAGTATTTCGACGGCAGGAAGCTTCTTCCCTTCAAGAAATTCCAGAAACGCGCCGCCTGCGGTAGAGATATACGATACCTTGTCATAAATATCGTATTTCTGAATTGCGGCGATCGTGTCACCGCCGCCTGCCAGGGTAAAGGCTTTCGTATTAGCGATGGCCATAGCAATGGTTTTGGTACCCGCCCCAAACTGGTCAAACTCGAACACACCGACCGGGCCGTTCCACACGACGGTACCGGCTTGTGCGATGATATCCGCCAGCTGCTGCGCGCTCTTTGGACCGATATCAAAAATCATGTCATCATCAGCGACGGCATCCGCATCTTTCAATACCGCAGGTTCGGTCGCATCAAATTTTTTCCCGACCACCACGTCCACTGCAATAGGGATAGAGGCTTGACGCTTCGCCATCTTATCCATCAGCATTTTCGCTGTGGGCACCAGGTCATCCTCGCATAGCGATTTCCCGACGTTCTTGCCCGCGGCTTTGAGGAAAGTGTTGGCAATACCGCCGCCGACCACCAGTTGATCCACTTTCTCCGAAAGAGACTCGAGTACGGTTAATTTGGTTGAGACTTTGGAGCCACCAACGATCGCGACCATGGGATGAGCCGGGTTCAGCAAAGCTTTCGTGAGCGCGTCGAGCTCTTCCGTCAGAAGGATTCCTGCACAGGCAACCGGCGCGTATTTCGCGATACCGTAGGTTGAGGCTTCCGCGCGATGGGCTGTGCCAAAAGCATCCATTACAAACACATCGCAAAGTGCGGCATATTTTTTCGCAGTCTCATCAGTATTCTTTTTCTCGCCCTTGTTAAAGCGGCAATTTTCCAGAACGACCAATTCGCCTTCTTCTACCTGAAAACCGCCTTCTACCCAATCCCTGACCAGGCGGACAGGCTTCCCCAGGCGGCCAGCGATATTTTCGGCGACCGGCTTGAGCGAGTTCTCTTCCGACCACACGCCTTCCTGGGGACGGCCGAGATGCGATGTTACCATCACCCTGGCGCCCTGGTTCAGGCAGTGATTGATCGTTGCCATGGAAGCGGTGATACGCGCATCGGAGGTAACCGTGCCGTCCTTGATGGGAACGTTAAGATCTGCACGGATAAATACACGCTTACCTTTAAGATCGAGGTCAGTGACTTTAATTATTGACACGTGAAAACTCCGGTTTTTTATGGTCTTAAAGAGATTACCCCGGATCGCTTGCTCGATCCTTTCCACCTCATCGCACGGGAACAGCACAATTGCGACAATTGAAGAGAGGAGCCGAGAGCGGCTTATGGAGTCTTTATGGAGTCTTTTTTAAGGCTTAAGGCCGTAACGATCTCAGGGTAAACGATCTTGGGGAGCCCTTAAAAAGACCGTTCAAGGCCATTCGGGGCTGCGGAAGTTTTTCGGTTCCGCAGCCCGGAGACTATTTATTGGCTACGACTCGAACCATCTCCAGAACCTTGCTTGAGTAGCCCCATTCATTGTCGTACCAGGAAATGAGCTTGACGAAGCTGTCATCAAGAGCCATCCCAGCCTCGGCGTCAAAAATGGAAGTACAACTATCACCACGAAAATCGGTGGAAACCACTTTCTCGTCCGTGTAGCCAATTACACCCTTCATGGATCCTTCCGACGCCTGTTTCATGGCAGCGCAGATTTCATCGTAAGTTGCATCCTTTTCCAGCTCAACAGTCAGATCGACCACGGAAACATCTGAAGTGGGAACACGGAAAGCCATGCCAGTCAGTTTCTTGTTGAGTTGCGGGATAACTTTACCAACAGCTTTAGCCGCACCGGTAGAAGATGGAATGATGTTTTCGAGAATACCGCGGCCACCCCGCCAATCCTTGTTGGAAGGACCATCAACGGTTTTCTGGGTGGCAGTAGCAGCGTGCACAGTGGTCATCAGCCCACGCTTGATGCCCCAGGTATCGTTCAATACCTTGGCGATGGGAGCCAGGCAGTTGGTAGTACAGGAAGCGTTGGAAATGATGGATTCTCCGGCGTATGTGCCGTCATTCACGCCATACACGAACATTGGCGTGTCGTCCTTTGAGGGCGCCGACATGATGACTTTTTTAGCGCCTGCAGCGATGTGTTTCTGGCAGGTCTCCTTTGTAAGAAAAAGGCCCGTGGACTCAACCACGACATCGGCGCCTACTTCGTCCCATTTCAGTTCAGCAGGATCTTTGATGGCAGTAAGGCGGATTCTACGTCCGTTCACAACCAGGGTATCGTCATCGATAGAAACATCGCCTTTGAAACGACCATGCACTGAATCATGCTCCAGCATGTACGCCAAATAGTCGGGCTCAAGCAAATCGTTGATAGCGACGACTTCGATGTCCGGAAAATTCTGTACCGCCGCTCGAAACACCATTCTTCCGATACGCCCAAATCCATTGATACCAACCTTGATTGTCATATTTTAACTCCTTGAAAAAATAAACCCGAGGCGGAGCAGCATCCCGCAGAGCCAGGACACATCCGAGTGAGATTAAATAACGCTGTTCACCGCCTTGACGACATTCTCGACGGTGAAGCCGAAGTATTTGAACAGCTCGCCGGCTGGCGCCGATTCGCCAAAGGTATCCATGCCTACTACGGCACCTTCAAGCCCGACATATTTACGCCAGTAATCGGTAACGCCTGCTTCTACTGCCACACGTTTTACGCCCTTTGGCAAGATTGAATCCTTGTAGTCCTGGCTTTGGCGGTCAAACCGGTTCGTGCATGGCATCGAAACCACGCGTACATGAATGCCGGTTTCAGCCAGCGCTTTTTGCGCCATCATTGCCAGCGAAACCTCGGAGCCTGTTGCGATAATGACTGCCCGGGGTGCGCCTTCTGCTGCTTCCGACAGGATGTAGCCACCGTTGTCGATCAGTTTGATGGTGTCGGCGTCACGTTTCTGGAAAGGCAGGTTCTGGCGACTGAAAATCAGTATTGAAGGCCCGTCCCGGCGCTCAATCGCACGCGCCCAGGCTACAGTGGATTCGACCGTATCACATGGCCGCCACACATCCATGTTGGGAATGTAGCGTAGCGTCGCGGTTTGTTCCACCGGCTGGTGTGTAGGACCATCCTCGCCCAGGCCGATCGAATCATGCGTGTACACGAACAGAACCCGAATCTTCATCAGCGCGGCCATGCGCAAAGCATTGCGCGCATATTCCGAAAACATGAGGAAGGTGCCACCGTATGGAATAATTCCACCGTGCAGCGACAATCCATTCATGATCGCACTCATGCCAAACTCACGCACGCCATAATAGATGTAGTTGCCACCGTTGTTGGTTCGTTCGACGCTTTTCGAACCTGACCAGAGAGTAAGATTTGATCCGGCCAGATCCGCCGAGCCTCCGACCAGCTCCGGTAATTTTGGCGCCAGGCCTTCAATGGCATTCTGCGACGCCTTGCGACTTGCAATGGTTTCTTCCTTGGCATTGACGCGCGCAATCAAACCGTCCGTATGTTCGCGCCACGAATCAGGAAGGTCCCCTGATATCCGCCGCGTGAACTCTGCGGCCTCAGCCGGGTACCTCTCTGTATATTCCGTAAATTTTTGATTCCACTCGTCTTCGAGTTTTTTGCCTTTCGCGCGACCATCCCACATTGAATACACATCCTCAGGAATTTCAAATGGCAGATGGGTCCAGCCGATATGTGGGCGTGCAGCGGCTATCTCCGCATCACCCAGCGCGGCGCCATGCACCTCGTGAGTATCAGCCTTATTCGGCGATCCCAGGCCAATGATCGTTTTGCAGCAGATCATTGAAGGCCTGTCAGTAGCCCGCTTGGCCGCCTCGATAGCGGCCTCGATCGCTACAGGATCGTGACCATTGACATTGGGCACCACGTGCCAGCCGTACGCTTCGAAACGCTTGGGGGTATCGTCGGTAAACCATCCCTCCACATGGCCATCTATGGAAATGCCGTTATCGTCGTAGAAACAGATCAGCTTGCCTAAACCCAGAGTCCCCGCCAGCGAGCAGGATTCGTGAGAGATCCCTTCCATTAAGCAGCCATCGCCCAGGAATACGTAGGTATAGTGATTGACGATATCAAATCCAGGACGGTTGAATTCGGCGGCAAGTATTTTTTCCGCAAGCGCCATGCCCACCGCATTGCTGATACCCTGCCCCAACGGTCCCGTCGTGGTTTCCACGCCCGGTGTATAGCCATACTCGGGATGTCCGGGAGTCTTGGAGTGAAGCTGGCGGAAGCGCTTGATTTCGTCCATCGACAGGTCATACCCGGTAAGATGCAGTAGCGCGTAAATCAGCATTGAGCCGTGACCATTGGACAATACGAACCGGTCACGGTCAGGCCACTTCGGGTTGGCAGGATTGTGCCGCAGATGATGAATCCACAATACCTCGGCGATTTCGGCCATGCCCATGGGCATGCCGGGATGTCCCGAATTGGCTTTTTGCACTGCGTCCATCGCAAGCGCACGAACGGCGCTCGTCAGGTTTTTGAACACCGGCGCATCAAAATCTCTAAATGTTCCCATGAACACGAACTCCCTCGTTCAACAGAATATGGCACAAAAACACCGCTCCTCAGACGGATAGCGCCGGGAAGCGGTGCGAGTCGGCAAAACCGCTATTATCGCTTAAGATGCACGGTCAGACAATATGACAAGCCGCCAGCCGAGCGAAACAGATACAGGAAACAGATACACAGGAAACAGATACAGTTACCCTCGAAAAGCATTCGGTAAAAAAAGTTTAATGCGGCTCGAATTCAAGTTTCACGTTTCCTGCTCGCCCGCATGTATCCCTTGGGTCCGTTTGGGACTCTGTCCCTGCTCACCAAGGCTCGATTGCGGGGTTTCTAGTTATTATTGATTATTGCGTAATTTGATACCGAGGAGCTTAAGCTTCCGGTAGAGGTGGGTGCGTTCCAGTCCGGCCCGTTCGGCCACACGGGTCATGTTGGCGTTTTCCTGATCGATAAGCTGTTCAAAATAAATTTTCTCAAATATATCACGGGCTTCCCTTAAGGGGATATTGAGCGGAACACCGGCGACCGCCTGGGCCGGCGAGGAAGATGCCAAGATCTGCTTGACATCATCGGCAGATATTTCTTCACCAGCACAGGTCAATGCCAGAGAACGCACCGCGCCGGTCAGTTGGGCAAGATTGCCGGGCCACTCATGGTTGCGTAAACAATTGAGCGCCGCGGTGCTGAATTGCCGCACCTGGACCTCTCCAGATTCGATATAGCGTGACAGTATCTGGTTGACAAGCTCGGGAACATCTTCCCGGTGTTCTCTTAGCGGAGGCACATGGATGCATAGTCCGCTCAGAATTTCATATAGCCTGGGATCATAGGCGCCTTGTGCCGTCAATTCCGCCAAAGGCATCGAAGTGGCGCATACCAGCCTTACACTGTATTTTTCCAGCTTGCCCAACAGGAGCATTAATCCTTTTTGCGCCAACCTGTTGAGGTCCCCGATCTCCTTGAGAAACAGCAGGCCGCCCTTTGCCTGCTCCAATAAAGAAAACGGACTATCCGCCAACACGGCAAGGTTAT
This sequence comes from Nitrosospira sp., assembly GCA_035493655.1. Lineage (GTDB taxonomy): Bacteria > Pseudomonadota > Gammaproteobacteria > Burkholderiales > Nitrosomonadaceae > Nitrosospira. The sequence goes on along the minus strand of DATJHX010000211.1, from coordinate 788 downwards.
CCGGCTCTAGCCAGGGTGTATTGGGGCGATGCAAGAACCGTGCACACAGATCCGCTCCTGTTCCCGGTTCACTCGTGAGTAGCAGGGGCGTTCTCAAATTAGCGACCTGCTCCAGCCGTTTTTTTAAATCGGCGATCAGCGGACCCCTCCCCAGGCTGGCAAGCGGAATCGTCATATGTGGTTTGACTTGTCCGCCACGCAGCGCCCTTCCTACCGTGCTCAACAGCTTCTGCAGGGGTACCGGTTTCTCCAGATAGCCGGATGCGCCCATGCGCGTCGCCTCTACCGCAGTGTCTATGGTTCCGTGCCCCGACATCATTACAACTGGCATGGTAAGAAGTCCGCAGCTCGCCCACTCCTTCAAGAGGGTGATGCCGTCTGTATCCGGCATCCAGATATCCAGCAATACCAGATCAGGACGGGTCTGCCTTCGCCAAGTACGCGCCTGCCCTGCATTTTCCGCAAGCGCCACATGATAACCTTCATCGCGCAGGATCTCGGACAACAATTCCCTTATGCCGACTTCATCATCAACGACAAGTATTGTGTTGTTACTCATAATTCAACCTAAATCCGGCAGTTGGACGGGGTGGAGTGCGCAGTTTTTTAGGTGCAGGGTAAGGTGCAACGACGCGAAATGCGACCACGCAGGGCAGAGCAGTGCCTTCCGGAGGAAGGTGCGACCCGAAGTGGGATGCAGCGCCCCAATGTACCACGGGCGCGGCCGGGCATCCCCGCCGCTGCCCAATCCCCGCTTCGCACGGCCCCTCGGGCGACGCTCTGGGGCG
>DATJHX010000210.1:0-8218 GCA_035493655.1 Nitrosospira sp. | reverse complement strand
CGAGCATGTATTGCCGGAATATCTCTCCGCTATCGGCATGCCGTTTCGTATCGTCGAACAGGACACCTATAGTGTGGTCAAGCGCCTGATTCCCGAAGGCAAGACCACCTGCAGCCTGTGCTCGCGCCTTCGCCGCGGAGTGCTGTACCGCGTGGCGGGCGAGCTGGGAGCGACAAAAATCGCACTGGGGCATCATCGCGACGACATCCTGGAAACGCTATTTCTAAACCTGTTTTACGGCGGCAAGCTCAAAACCATGCCACCGAAGCTGGTGAGCGACGATGGGCGGAACATCGTGATCCGCCCGCTTGCATACTGCAAGGAAAAAGACCTGCAGGCCTACGCTGAGATGGAAAACTTTCCCATCATTCCATGCAATTTGTGCGGTTCCCAGAAAAATCTTCAGCGCCAGGTGGTCGGTGAAATGCTGCAACAGTGGGATAAGAAGTATCCCGGCCGGCTCGAAACCATGTTTACCGCACTGCAGAATATCCAGCCGTCGCATCTACTCGATCCGGGGCTCTATGATTTCAGGGGGCTCAAGACTGGGAACGAGCCTTTCCCCGATGGTGACAGAGCTTTCGATCCCGAAACGTTCGAACCTGACGTAGCAGAAATCCTGCATTCGGACAGGGGTTGAAAAACGCCTGAATCAGGGCCATCCATTAGTTCGGCAAAATTCGAGTACATCAATGACTAAGCATAAATTCGCTTGGCTTTCGGCTGTTTTTATTATTGGAACAGCGCTGATCCCGTCAGCTCACCGAGCCCTGGCGGCCGTGCCGGTCATGAACAGCAAAAATGGCGTGCCGACGCTGGCTCCGCTGCTACAGGAAGTGACACCCGCCGTGGTCAATATTTCCGTAAAGACGCCTTCCGCTATCGAGAATAATCCTTTATTCCGCGACCCTTTTTTCCGCCGTTTTTTCAATATTCCCGACCAGGCGGAGCGCCCCGAGCAAAGCGCCGGATCGGGGGTGATCGTTGATTCCGCCCACGGCTATGTCGTCACCAATTTTCATGTTATCAAGGACGCTCTACAGGTTACGGTAACACTCAAAGACCGGCGGCAGTTTCAGGCAAAGTTGGTAGGGACAGACCCCGGTACCGATATCGCCTTACTGAAAATCGACGGAAAAAACTTGCAGGCGCTCCGCCTCGGCAATTCCGATTTACTTAATGTAGGCGACTTTGTCGTGGCCATCGGAAATCCGTTTGGCCTGGGGCAGACCGTCACATCAGGTATTGTCAGTGCGCTGGGCAGAAGCGGGCTGGATATCGAGGGGTACGAGGACTTCATCCAGACTGACGCATCCATCAATCCCGGCAATTCCGGCGGTGCCCTGGTCAACCTTAAAGGTGAATTGATCGGCATCAACACGGCCATTATTGGCCCGTCCGGCGCTAATGTCGGTATTGGCTTCGCCGTGCCCAGCGTAATGGTCAAGGCCGTTGTGGATCAGATCGTGCGTTTTGGCGAGGTACGCCGCGGCAGGTTGGGGGCTACCAGCGAAGACATTACGCATGACCTGGCTGCATCCCTCGGCCTATCGTCTACTGCGGGCGCGATCGTCAGTACAGTCGAGGCCAATTCGCCGGCGGAAAAAGCGGATTTGAAGGTAGGTGACGTCATTACTGCCATTAACGGAAAGAACATCCGGAGTTCTCTTGATTTACGTAACAAGATTGGTTTGATGCCGATCGGAGAGACGGTAAACCTCGACCTGATAAGAAACGGCAAACCTCTCACCACCAAGGTCAAGATCGCCAAGCCGCTGGACATGCCTGGTACCGAAGCCGAAACGGTGCCTCAGCTAGCGGGTGCAACCGTAGCCAATTTCAAGTCCGGATCGCAACAAGGACCTCAGGGAGTAGTGATCACAAAAGTGGACGCAAACAGTCCAGCCTGGATGCACGGCCTGAGACCCGGCGATATCATTGTCGGGGTCAATCGAAAAAAAGTACGCTCGGTTCAGGAATTTCTGGCGGCTGTGCAAACGAGCCACGACTCCATCATGCTCAATCTGTTGCGCGGCGATTTCAGGGTGACCATCATGGTTCGCTAAAGCAGTTTCTCCCCCAACGCAACAAACTCAAGCTAAGCAATTGAGCTGCTTCGGACAGCTCCTGTTGACGGTGATCACAAATGTGGCGGCCGTGACAGCCGCCTGCAAATTTATCTTCAGTTACTCTTGGCCGAGTAACGTCATGGTTTTTGTTCAACCTAAATCCGGCAGTTGGACGGGGTGGAGTGTGCAGTTTTGGGGTGCAGGGCAAGACGCAACGACACGGATGCGACCACGAAGGGCTGAGCAGTGCCTTCCGGAAGAAGATGCGACCCCGAAGTGGGATGCGGGCGCCCACGTATCATACGCATGGTCGGCATCCCCGCTGCTGCCCGATCCCCGCTTCGCGGGGCCCTCGGGCAACGCTCTGGGGCGCCATTCCATTGCAAGGAGTTGCAACGCAGCCATGTGCCGCAAAAAATGTGCAATCCACTCCGTAGCGAACTCACCACAAAGACGAAAGCCAGGTATCGCAAGAGATCTTTATAGATGATAGCGATAACTGAAAAATAAGCGGTTAACTGCCGGATTTAGGTTCACGGTATAATTCCACGTTTTTATTGCACAAAAGCCAGGTTTATGCAGGAAAAATATCATCCGCGGGAGATCGAGTCGGAAGCGCAGCGGCATTGGGAGCAAACCGCTGCTTTTAAAGCCGTCGAGGCTTCCGGCAAACAGAAGTATTACTGCCTGTCGATGTTTCCCTATCCGTCAGGCAAACTGCATATGGGGCATGTGCGTAATTATACGATTGGCGACGTACTGTCGCGCTACTGGCGCATGCAGGGCTACAACGTCTTGCAGCCGATGGGCTGGGATGCTTTTGGCCTTCCAGCAGAGAACGCGGCGATGCAAAACAACGTATCTCCGGCGAAGTGGACTTACGGCAATATTGCTTACATGAGAAAGCAATTGCAGAGCCTGGGGCTGGCCATAGACTGGAGCCGTGAGCTTGCAACCTGCCAACCCGATTACTATCGCTGGAATCAGTGGCTGTTTCTTCGGATGCTTGAGAAGGGATTGGCCTATCGGACAACGGGCACGGTCAATTGGGATCCGGTTGATCAGACCGTGCTTGCCAATGAACAGGTAATCGATGGGCGCGGCTGGCGCACCGGTGCACTGGTGGAGAAGCGCGAAATCCCCATGTACTACCTGAAAATTACCGCATATGCCGATGAGCTGCTCGAAGCATTGAATATGCTGTCTGGTTGGCCGGAGCGCGTAAAAATCATGCAGGCGAACTGGATCGGCAAGAGTTTTGGTGCCGATGTCACGTTTCCTCCTGATGCCGAATCAGGCATGCCCCAGGCTCTGAAGGTTTTTACCACTCGTGCCGATACCTTGATGGGCGCCACATACGTCGCAGTTGCGGCCGAACACCCGGTCGCGCTGCATGCGGCGGAACGCAACCCGGAACTTGCCGAATTCATCGATGCTTGCAGGCATGGGGCTATGATGGAAGCGGAACTGGCCACGCAGGAAAAAAGGGGCGTCGCTACGGGACTGTTTGTTGTTCATCCGCTGACCGGGGCAAGGCTGCCGGTATGGATTGCCAATTACGTACTGATGGGCTATGGCGAAGGCGCTGTAATGGCCGTACCGGCGCACGATGAGCGTGATTTCGAGTTTGCCACGAAATATTCCCTGCCAATCAAACCGGTGATCAAGCCGAGGGATTCCCATCCGCAGCTTCCTCTCGCTCAGGCTTACGTGGAGCACGGCGTTACCTTTGATTCGGGCGAATTCTCCGGTCTTGAGTTTCAGGCGGCAGTGGATGCGATTGCCGAGGCGCTGAAGAAGAAGGGATTGGGTGAAAAGAAAGTGCATTATCGCCTGCGCGACTGGGGCATCTCGCGTCAGCGCTACTGGGGTTGTCCCATTCCTCTTGTCTATTGTGATGCCTGCGGAGTAGTGCCGGTGCCGGATGATCAACTCCCCGTAGTGCTTCCCGAAGATCTGGTGCCCGACGGTTCGGGTAATCCCTTGGCAAAAGACCCCTCGTTTTATGAATGCGCCTGCCCTCGCTGTGGCAGGCCTGCGAGGCGAGAAACCGATACCATGGATACTTTTGTGGATTCTTCCTGGTATTACATTCGTTATACCTGTGCAGATCGGCAAAACGCCATGACGGATGAGCGGACGGATTATTGGCTGCCGGTTGATCAATACATCGGTGGTATTGAACATGCCATTCTCCACCTTCTCTATTCGCGCTTCTGGACCAAGGTCATGCGCGATATGGGGCTGATAAAATTCGATGAACCATTTGCCAATCTGCTGACCCAAGGCATGGTACTGAATGAAATCATGTTCCGAAAAACCGAAACCGGACGCATGATCTATTTCAACCCGGCAGATGTGGATATACAAACCGACGAGCAGGGGAGACGTATTGGCGCTGTGTTGCGCGCGGACGGACAGCCAGTGGAATCGGATGGCATCGGCACCATGTCGAAATCCAAGAACAATGGCGTCGATCCGCAAAAGATCGTGGAACAATATGGCGCCGATACCGCCCGGCTGTTCATGATGTTCGCCAGCCCGCCGGAGCAGACGCTCGAATGGGCTGATACGGGAGTGGAAGGCGCATTCCGGTTTTTGAAGCGGTTGTGGAAGCAGGTATATGAGCACCTGGAGCAGGGGGAGGCAGCCAGTCCCGCGCGAAGTGAAGATCATGCCGATCTCAAGCCATTGCGTTTCCAGTTGCATCAGACTGTCGCCAAGGTTGGCGACGACCTGGGCAGGCGTCATACCTTCAACACCGCTATCGCGGCAGTGATGGAGCTCATGAACGCTTTGGCGAAACTGGATAATTCCAGCGCCGCGGCGCGCAGCGTGATGCAGGAGGCGCTGGAAAAAATCGTGCTGCTTCTGTCGCCCATCGTGCCCCATATATGCCATGCATTGTGGCGCGAACTCAGGCCCGGCACGGAGCTTTTCGATCAGCCCTGGCCGCAAGCCGATAGTGCCGCTCTGGTGCGCGATGAAATTGAGCTCGTCGTGCAGGTCAACGGCAAGCTGCGGGGTAAGATATGTGTTGCGAGCAATGCCGGGCCCGCTGCTGTCGAGCGCCTCGCACTGGAAAGCGATCAGGTGGAGAAATTCATCGCCGGGAAGACGGTGAAGAAAGTGATCGTGGTACCGGGCAGATTGGTCAATATCGTTGTATAGTAATTGGAGTTTGGCTGAACTGGCTTGTCAAAGCCTGGCAGCACATTCAAAGATTTCGACTGTTAAGTTTCCGACTGTTACGTTTCCCTATGGCAAGAATTCATGGCCTTTCCTGAAGCCTTGCCCGAATGGTTTATCAAGTTATTTACCGTCCCAGGTGACGTTGTCCTTGATCCATTCATGGGCTCGGGCACTACATTGCGAGTAGCCAGACGTTTACAGCGCGATGCAATTGGGATAGATATCCATCAGGACTATATAGATCGTGCACGTGCAGAATTGGTCGAGCCTGAGCGTCAGCTTGCATTGTTACAAGATAGGGGAAAATATGTCGTCTCTTAGTATGCTAAAGTCGTGAACCTGTTCGCGGAGAAATTCATGAAACAGTTTTATGACGACGGTGAAATCGATGGTGAACTCAACTGGACCAGGCTGGTCGAATTTAACTCCGCCAAATGATTAGTATGAATTCAAAACTCTCTGGAATTTTCGCCCTTATACTGCTTACTCTAACGGTTACCGCGTGCGGCTTCCAGTTGCGCGGCCAGGCTACACTGCCGTTTGACACGCTTTTTATATCGGCTCCCGCTGGGCACCCTATCGGCACAGACCTTAAGCGCCTCATTAAGTCCGGTACCAGGACGCGTGTGGTCGGGGAAGCGAAAACAGCGCAAGCTACGCTGGAAATCATCAGCGTGAGCAACAATAAGGAGATCATGTCCGTATCCGGCGGGGGACGGGTACGGGAGTTTGAATTGCGTTACCTGGTTTCCTTCCGGCTCATAGACAGCAAAGGCGTCGAACTCATCCCGACCAATGAAATTGCACTGCGCCGCATCATTCCGTTTACCGACGCGCAAGTGGTGGCGAAAGAGGGTGAGGAGGCGATGCTGGTCAGGGAAATGCAAGGGGACTCTGCGGCCCAAATCGTACGTCGCATAGAGGCGGTGAAAACAGCGGCGGCTCAGTGATAGCCTCGAATCGGGGATACTCGGAAGATTCCAGAGCCCGTGCGAGAGGCCATGCATGCCATGCGCATTAGTCCCGATCAGCTTTCGCAACATCTTGGTAGGCAGCTTGCACCGCTTTACACGGTGTTTGGCGACGAGTTGCTGCTAACCATCGAAGCCTCTGACCTCATCCGCGCCAGGGCGCGTCAGGCAGGTTATGCGGAACGTGAAATTTTTGCGGTAGATCACCACTTTAACTGGACGGAGCTTCAGCAGCGAAGCAGCAGCCTGTCGCTATTTGGGGATCGGCGCATAATGGACCTGCGTATTCCTTCCGGCAAGCCGGGAAACAAAGGCAGTGCAGTCATCGAAGAGTATTGCCGAGCGCTTCCGCCTGATACCGTCACGCTCGTCACGCTGCCTAGAATCGATAAGCAGAGTTCGACGGCAAAATGGTTCAAAGCACTTGAAGCGGCGGGGGTAATGGTTCCGGTATTTCCAGTGGAGCGCACCCGCCTGCCGGCATGGATTAGCCAGCGCCTGGAAATGCAAGGGCAAAGCGCCAGCTCCGATACCTTGCGGTTTCTTGCTGACAAGGTTGAGGGTAACCTCCTTGCGGCCCATCAGGAACTCAAGAAACTCGCACTGCTGTATCCCGCCGGAACTTTGTCGTTCGACCAGGTGAAGGATGCGGTACTCGATGTGGCGCGTTATGACGTTTTCAAATTATCGGAGGCGATGATTGCGGGGAATACCGCGCGTTATGCTCGCGTGCTGGAGGAATTGCGGGGAGAGGGCACGGCGCTGCCGTTTATTGTCTTTACGCTCGCGGGAAACATCCGCTCGCTGATAATGATTCGCAGAGGACTGGATTCACGCAGACCGCACATGCAAGTTATGAGCCAGCTCCGGGCAAGGGCAGATCAACAGAAAGCGATGGAAAGCGCCGTCGGGCGACTTGACCTCGAACAGTTAGTAGCGGCACTATTGCGTACTGCAAAAATAGACAGGATAAGCAAAGGCGTGGCCCAGGGCGATGCCTGGGATGAATTGCTGCAACTCGGGCTGCAGTTCTCGGTACCAGGGGGGTAACATGTGGCGCTGGCGGCTCTGCCGTTATTCGTGTTACTTAGAGCAATGCGCCTCGGATCGTCGCCCGAGGTGCGACCCCAAGCGCAGGGGCGAGGGACCCGCGAAGCGGGGTAGACCAGCGTAGGGGAGGACAATCCGCGTTTATTAACAACCCTTTGCCCAAAGCGGGGATCGGGCAGTGGAGGGATGCCAGGACTGCTTCGATACACTTTGCCAAGAAAATAACAAAAATTTCGTCATTCGGGGCTTGACCCGGAATCCAGCCTGAGCCGGATAGCGAAGCTACCGATTGGCTTGGCGGAGCCTATGGCTTACATCTTGGATGTATATTTCCATCTATCGCTCAATTCACGGTCCGCTTCCAGCATGATTAATCGTTCTTAATAATTGGAACATGACATGGACATAATCGATATCAAAACCTATATGCAGTCGATCGGGCGGGAAGCGCGCGCTGCCTCGCGCCTGATCGCCAAGGCCGAGACCGCCGCTAAAAATCAAGCACTCGCCCACATGGCGATGGCCATAAAACGCGATGAGCAACGGCTGCTGGATGCGAATGCCGGGGATGTGGAAAACGCCAAAGCCCGGGGGCTCGATCCCGCCATGATCGATCGCCTGGCGCTCACGCCCAAAAGTATCGCAAGCATGGCGGAAGGCCTCCTGCAAATCGCGGCACTGGCCGATCCAGTGGGCGAAATCAGTGGCTTAAATTATCGACCTTCTGGCATACAGGTCGGGAAAATGCGCGTGCCGCTCGGCGTGGTTGGCATCATTTATGAAGCGCGTCCCAACGTAACCGCGGATGCGGCGGGATTGTGCCTCAAGGCCGGCAATGCGGCAATATTACGCGGGGGATCGGAAGCGATTCGCAGCAATCAGGCCGTCGCGGCCTGTGTAAAAGAAGGATTGAAGGCTGCTGGATTGCCAGAAACG
>DATJHX010000209.1:0-5709 GCA_035493655.1 Nitrosospira sp. | reverse complement strand
CTCGGTATCGCGTGCAAGCTCCAGCAACTGACTCGTGCTTACCGATTGGCCGAAAAACAGGCTGGCGGTGTCCGGTAACTGGTGGGCTTCATCGAAAATTACAGTGTTGCAGGCGGGCAGTAGCTCGGTCAGCCCTTCGTCGCGCAGCATGACGTCAGCAAAAAACAGATGATGATTGACGACGACGACATCCGCCGAAAGCGCCTGCTTGCGCGCCTCCATGACAAAACAATTTTTGTAATGAGCGCACTCCGAACCAAGGCAATTATCGCGGGTGGAAGTGACCTGCTGCCAGACCGCAGCGTTTTCGGGTACTTCGCTCAGGCTGCTCTTATCGCCGGTTTTGCTCACGCCTGCATAGCGCTCGATCAGCTTCAGATATTTCACCTCTTCGCGGCTGGCGAGACTGGCGCGCCCGTCCTGTATCGTACGTTCCAGGTGATAATGGCAAACGTAATTGGCGCGGCCTTTGAGCAATGCCACAGTCACCGGTGCTTTCAGCGCAGCCCGCACGGTGGGGATGTCGCGATTAAAAAGCTGATCCTGCAGCGTCTTGGTACCGGTGGAAATGATAACCTTGCCGCCGCCAAGCAACGCCGGAACCAGATAAGCAAAGGTCTTTCCTGTCCCGGTGCCCGCTTCGGCAACGAGAATAGAATTGGTAGCAATGGCTTCGGCTATTGCCTGTGCCATTTCCTGCTGCTGCGCGCGCACGGCATAGCCGGGCACAGAGCGCGCAAGTACCCCGTCCGCAGAAAAAAAAGAATCGATATCCGGCATTTAGAAAATCGAACGAATACGGCATGATACAGGAGCCGCGCTTCGAAGCGTAGGGCGAGGGCCCCACGAAGTGGGATCGACCAGCGTAGGAGCGCGAACGACCGCATTAAACTCACTCTCGGGCATCCTTGCAATTTGTTGCGGTCGCGCCCCGAAGCGTAGGGCGAGGGCCCCACGAAGTGGGATCGACCAGCGTAGGGCAAAACTCTCCCTCTCCCGCGGGCGGGAGAGGGCCGGGGGAGAGGGAGAGTTTTATTAAAGCGAGAAATTCCGGCCCGGGCGGAGGTGGAGCCAGGATTACGAAATTACTTTGCGCTCGTCACTTTTCAGCCCGAAATTCGAATATCAATACCTAAATACTGATATCTGTTCGAGATATATTAGCTCTTGGCGCGCTCGACCCTCTCTTCCGGGGGCCGTGCATGAGCCGGATCTTGCTCGGCCTGATAGGTTCTTTTCCAGACCACTTTGCATAAAGGGTCACCAAAGATCGTTCTTTTTTGGGCGATGTTCCTGGCCATTCCGCTTAACGCAAGGATGCTGATCGTTGTAAAGACTGCAAGTAGTATTAACGGGAGCCATCTATGTATCATTTTCACCTCCCTGGCGGTAATCGCCGGGCTGGGTTTAAAATAAATAATAACCCGCTCCGCAAACCCTCTGCGGAGCCGTTCTCAGAGATCTTAAGGAGCCGCTGAACAAATCTCCACTGGCGCGACGGCGGCTTTGCGGGATGGGATGCACGAAAGGCGACGACGCGAATGCGACCGCGAAGGGGAGCAGTAGCTTCCGAAGGAAGATGCGACCCCGTAGCGGGATGCGCGGCCCGGTCATCCATAAGTGCGGTCGTCGCATCCCCTACGCGGGTCGATCCCGCTTCGCGGGTCCCTCGCCCTGCGCTTCGGGTCGCGACCGCGCAGGGCGGAGCAGTGTCTTCCACAGGAAGATGCGACCCTGAAGCGGAATGCAGGCGCCCCCCAACAATGCGGTCGCGGCATCCCCGCCGCTGCCCGATCCCTGCTCCCCAGGGCCCCTCGGGCGACGCTCTGGGGCCCGCCCCCCTTCGCTAGGAGCCTGACAAGGCAGACCGTCTGCAAAGCCTCGTCCCATCCGGGTTGCGGTAAAATCGGGCGCTCATGGCATTGCGCTCCTTGGCATCGTAGTCCCAGCTGCGACCAGCGTCGCGCGCCTTATGATCATCCCGATTTTAACAGTAACGCGCTCAGCGAGGATTTGTTCAGCGGTTCCTTAAGTGTATTGCCCATCCGTTGTAATCCAGAGATCAGCGCAGCTAGAAAAAGAACAGCCATAGATAGACGAGGCCGCTGACCACCAGGAGAAATGGTAGCGAGAACGCATGGAATATCAGCCAGGCCCTGCTGTCATGGGCCATGCGAAGTGCAATGATGTTGGCAAGCGAGCCCAATATGAAACCAAAGCCGCCCGTGTTCACTGCATAGGCGATCAGCCTCCAGTCTTCCGAATATTCGGCCAACAGGATTGCCGTTGGCACGTTGCTCATGAGCTGTGAAAGAGTAATGCCGGTAAAATAAAGCGAGCGGGAATCGTCCAGTCCTATACGCTCGATAAGCGATCGCACAACCGGATATTCCGCAATCAGGCGCACATCAAGAAACATGAGCATGAATACCAGGAGCAGCGCCCAGTCGACTTCGGCGAGAACATCCCGACGGGTAGCTAGAAAGACTGCAAGTATCAGTATCGTCGCGGTCTCCGCCTGATGCGAATCGATGCATAGCAGGAATGGAAAATATAATGCCAGAGACAGGTATAGCAATCTCTTATTGACAGGAAACAGGCCCGCATCATCCCTGAGGGTAATGCTGCGGCCTGTGAATGCGCAGGCGGTAAGCAGAAGAAGAGAAACAAGAAAAATCAAGGCGAGCGGCAACATGGCGCCGACATATTCAGGAAATGGCGTGCGGAAAAGCTGCGAGAGAAACAGATTCTGCGGATTGCCGATTGGCGTGAGCGCAGACCCGGCATTCACGCCCAATGCTTCAAATATGATAAGGCGTGTTGCAGGTAGCGTGCTTACCCTGCGCAGGCCCACGGTCAGCGGGACAACAACGAAGAGAGCGACATCGTTGGTGAGCAGAGTCGACGACAATGCGGCGATAAAAACGAGCAGCATCGCTACAGCTCGCTCGGTGGGCATCAGCGCGATCAGATGCTTGCCGAGATGATGCAGAAAGCCGGAGAGCTCCACCCCTTTGGTAAGCACCAGCAGGCCCGTGAGGGCCGCGATAGTTGACCAATCCACCAACGAGGGGTAGATGAAGATTTGCCCTGGCTTCAGTGCCGTTAGCAAGACGAGCAGCCCCAGAAGCACCCAGAAAAAATAGTCCCTGCGTAACGTTTGCAGAAAGGAAAGAACCGGGACAGCCTGGCCGCTCATCCAAAAGACCGATTATGCTTTTTTTATAGCAATCAATTAATAATCAATTAGTGGAAACGCACTGGGCGATGGGCAAGCCGAACGATTTTCTACCGGCAGGCCATTCGCCTAGGTATGGAGGGGGCAAATGAGGGGGAAAGCCACAGTTATGCCATGCATTGGCATGGTGCGGATGCCGGGGTAAGTCCGGGTTAAGGCAGTGCGCGTTAAGTGCCGATCCACCTCTCGCAAGGCGGACCTGGCATTCTCTTTAATCAGCTCCGTTCACTTGGTCCTTGAATACGGATTGGCGGACACGTCAAAAGCGCTACTGTTCCTGAGGGCGTTCCGTTGAGTATTGCCGCGATTTGCACGACTATCGCCCAACGACCGGCCACGGCTGTTATCCCAGTTTCCGACCGTGCTGCCCGCCGTTCGCATGCTATCGCTTGCCCAGCTACGGCTGCGCTTGTGGGCAACGTTCGGCGTGTTTCGGGGCGCGTCGCCGCCGCTGGAGCGTTGCTTGAATCTGGGCTCGAGGCCGGGCACCACATGTGAAGCGATTCGCTGGCCGGTGAAACGTTCGATTTTTTTCAGATTGACCCCATCCTTGCCTGAAGCGAACGATACGGCAATTCCCGAGGCGCCCGCGCGGCCGGTGCGCCCGATCCGATGCACATAGTCTTCCGCAAATTTCGGCAAATCGAAGTTGATGACGTGCGTTATCCCCGCAACATCTATCCCCCGGGCGGCGACATCAGTCGCCACCAGCACCCGCAACCCGCCGTGGCGGAGCTTGGTAAGGGTGCGAGTACGGTCGCGCTGACTCATATCGCCATGCAATGCCGCGGCTTCGTGGCCCTGGGCGGCAAGATTGTCGGCCAGCGTATCCGCGTCACGCTTGGTGGCGGTAAAAACAATAGCCTGTTTCAGGGCCGCGTCACCCAGTAGATGATCCAGAAGCCGATTCTTATGCAGCATGTCATCCACGTAGTGCAACCGCTGTTCAATGTTGTCGAGTCTGGCTTGCGACGTTGCAATCTGGATGCGTTTGGGTGATTTCAGCAAACGTGCGGCAATATTGGCAATTGCGCTATCCAGCGTTGCGGAAAACAGCAAGGTCTGGCGGTTCGCGGGGGTGGCTGAGGCGATTTTTTCGACATCGTCGATGAAGCCCATGTCCAACATGCGATCGGCTTCGTCCAGTACCAGCATTTCCAGGCGTGAGAAATCGATCCGTCCCCGCTGGATGTGGTCGATCAAGCGGCCAGGGGTCGCGACGAGAATTTCCACCGGTTGTGAAAGCAATTTGTTTTGCAGCGGATAAGGCATTCCGCCGAGTATGCTTACCACTCTGACCCGGGCCAGGTGTTTGCCATATTTACTGGCGGCTTCCGATACCTGGAGCGCAAGCTCCCGTGTCGGAGTCAATACCAGAACACGCGGGCCGCGCCCGGACACCTTGGAAGGTGAGGCGAGCCGATGCAGCGCCGGCAACATGAACGCGGCGGTTTTACCCGTGCCTGTCTGCGCCGATGCCATGATGTCGTGCCCGGCCAGCAGTTCGGGAATGGCTTGCTCCTGAATGGGAGTGGGCGAGGTATAACCCGAGTCGATAACGGCTTTAAGAATGAGTGGATGTAGATTCAGTTTTTCAAATGACATGTTTTTCCTATTGATGAGAACATGGCGACACATAAGTTCAGGTTGCAGGATTGCTCAAAGGGAATTCTGCTGAATGCTGAAAAAAACTCGCATTTTTTTGCGAAAACACCCCTGCGGCTGCGTGACCGCAGCGAGCCGTTTTTCTGAAATTGCTGAACTTAGAAGCGCCTAAAATGCGCGCAAGCCCGATAAGGCTGACGGAAACTGACGGGTATACCGCTAGCGCGCTCATAAAACATCGCCGCTAACCACGGTACCGCACAATTCCCGTTGGAGATTTGAAATCGAAGGGAGGTCAGAACGGTCAGGAACGATGAATCGACAAAAAATGCAAAAGACCTGTATCAGGCAAAGCTCGCACTTTCATCGAGGGGCGAAGTATACATGAATTAAGGTTATTTTAAAAATATTTATGCGGCGGGGGACTCAAGCAGGATAGGGGCGTCGCTATGCTCATGGTTTATGCATGAGCTTATAACAGTTGGATGCTATGCCATAGCAGCCGTTGCCGTCTCCGCTGGAAGCGCAGGCCCTGAAATGATTTCGCGTTTCAATGCTTCGATTTGGGGCGGATTCAACGTTTCGGTTTTGAGTAATTCTTCCGCTGTCCGCTCAAGCAGAGTGCGATTAATCTTCAGAATGCCGATCGCGCGCTCAAGCGCATGATCTACGAGCGTACGTACCGCATTGTCAACCGAATCCGCGGTTTTTTCGCTGTATTCCCGGCTCTGCTGCATCGGTATGCCGGGTTGCAGAAAGGCGGAGCGCTCCCGGTCATAGGCCACGTTGCCCAGGGCATCGCTCATTCCGTAACGCAGCACCATGGCGCGCGCCAAGTCGGTCGCGCGGGCAAGATCATCGGTCGC
>DATJHX010000208.1:0-3611 GCA_035493655.1 Nitrosospira sp. | reverse complement strand
TTATCCTTCAATCAGGAGATTCAGTATGACTTTCTGGTTTTTGTCATGACTCAGACTGGATGTGCGAACGGGCATCAATACTTCGGGCAGATGCGGCAAAGATCCGATTCCGAGTAAGTAACGGTTTATTTTTTTTTCAGCAACTGCTCAAAGTCGATCTGCCCAGATGCGACGGTGCACGCTTTTACCGTTCGACGCATCTGTCCGAGTGCGCCCAAGTGCCTGCTTTTGCTCACGGCGGCACTGCAATCTTCGGGAACCAGGATTTCATAACCGCGCAGATATCCGTCGTTGGCCGTGAACAAGACACAGGAATCGGTCGTAAGTCCGCAGAGAATCAATTTTGTTGCATGCAAGTGCCGCAGCAAAAGATCCAGAGGTGTTTGAAAAAAGCCGGAGTGCCTGGGTTTGAGGACAAAGTAATCATCAGGCTGCGGGACGAGTTCCCGACTAATCTGCGCACCGCGCACGTTATCCTGGACACAGCGCGTCACCAGATGCTTGAAATCGGACTGCCACTGGCCAAAGTTGTCGTTTACGTACAGGCACGGAACCCCATGTGTCTTGGCCTCCTGCTTTAGCTGTTCAATGTTCCCTGCCGCAGGCAGCGCAGCCCTCATCAGCGCTTTTCCTTCTTCAAACTCCAGATCATTAATGACATCTATCAGGAGCAGTGCAACGGCACATTCATGAAGCACACACTCGTCATTCATTATGTTGAGCCATACCTCGCGGCTCCCGATTGATTTACCGCTGGCAGAGCTTCAGCCGCTCGATTGCATTTCCTCGGCATTGCCCTTCGATGCCGCGGCAAGCGTATCCGCGACGATTGTTTCCGCCTGGTCAAGGATACGCTGCAGATGATCGGTTCCCCGGAAGCTCTCCGCATAGATCTTGTAGATATCTTCGGTGCCGGACGGGCGTGCGGCGAACCAGCCATTTTCGGCGATTACCTTAATGCCGCCGATCGCGGCGTCATTTCCGGGCGCGCGCGTGAGGATGGTCTGGATTTTCTCACCTGCAAGGCTCGCGCAATCAATTTGCTGGGGTGACAATTTAGCCAGGATTCTTTTTTCCGCGGGGGAAGCGGGTGCGTCAACGCGTTTGAACACAGGCGCGCCAAACTCGCGCTCAAGCTCACGGTATAGCTCGCCAGGATCGCGGTTGAGGCGTGCGGTAATCTCTGCCGATAACAGTGCCGGAACGATCGCATCCTTATCCGTCGTCCAGACCGATCCATTGAAGCGCAGGAAGGATGCTCCGGCGCTTTCTTCGCCGCAAAACCCGAGCGACCCGTTATGCAGGCCGTCCACGAACCATTTGAAACCCACCGGTACTTCATAGAGGCGACGGCCAAGCTTTGCGGTTACCAGATCGATCATCCGGCTGCTCACCACTGTTTTTCCCACCGCCACTTCCCTGGCCCATTCCGGGCGGTTCTGAAAGAGATATTGGGCGGCAACCGATAGATAATGATCCGCCGGCAGCAAACCCGCGCTTCGAGTCACGATCCCGTGACGGTCGTGATCCGTATCGCAGGCAAAGGCAATATCGAATTGATCCTTCAAACCGATCAATCCGCGCATGGCATAAGGCGAGGATGGGTCCATGCGAATCTTGCCGTCCCAGTCGAGCGTCATAAAGCGGAATGTCGGGTCGACCTCGTCGCGTATCGTTTTGAGATTCAGCTTGTAGCGCCCCGCGATTGCGGGCCAATAGTCCACTCCGGCGCCGCCGAGCGGGTCTACTCCGATATGAATGTCTCCTTGGCGTATCGCCTCCATATCGACTACGGCGGCCAGGTCGCCTACGTAATTATTCAGATAGTCGTGCTGATGTGTCGTGGAAGCGTGCAGGGCATTTTCGAAACGTACCCTTCTTACGCCGGCAAGACCTCTTTCAAGAAATTCGTTTGCCAGGGATTCTATGGATGCCGTGATTTCAATGCCTGCCGGACCGCCATGAGGCGGATTGTATTTAAAGCCACCGCTCTCGGGAGGATTATGGGATGGTGTAATGACGATGCCGTCAGAAAGACCTTCGGTGCGTCCGTGGTTATACGTCAGTATGGCATGCGATATTGCCGGCGTAGGGGTGTATGCGTGATTTTTCGCCAGCATGACTTCGACCCCATTGGCGGCGAGCACCTCAAGCGCGCTCGCTTGAGCCGGCTCTGAAAGCGCATGGGTGTCGATACCCAAAAATAGCGGGCCGCTGATGTTCTGCCGTTTACGGTAGTGGCAGATAGCCTGCGTGATGGCAAGCACATGCCACTCGTTGAAGCTTGTTTCCAGCGAGGAACCCCGGTGGCCCGAGGTGCCGAACGCAACCCGCTGCGTTGGCACAGCCGAATCCGGGATTAGGGTGTAATAAGCGGTAACAAGCCGGGGTATGTCCGCCAGCACTGACGGCGGCGCCGGCTTCCCCGCAAGCGGGCTGATTTTCATGGTAATTTTTTAAAATTATGACAAATCGCCTGGCTGGCCACCGAGCGCAGGCACGCTCTCATTTCGCCGCCTGACCCGAAGGACGAGAAGCGTGGCGCGTGATTTGCTCCTTCGCTGCGGCTACAACATGTCCGGGTTCGAATCCAAAGTGCTGAGCAACCACCTTTGCCGGGGCGGACAGCCCAAAGCAATGCATGCCCAGAATACTCCCTCCCACGCCGGCAAAGCGTTCCCAGCCGAAGGTGGACGCTTCTTCAACCGCGACCCGTGCCCATATCTGGGGCGGCAAAACGCTGTCGCGGTACTCCTGACTCTGGTTCTCGAATAATTCCCAGGAGGGCATGCTGATGACACGAGCCTTGATTCCCTCGGATTTGAGTTGTTCATAAGCTGTTACACAAAGCGAGACCTCGCTTCCGGTAGCCAGCAGCAGCACATCGGGATTGCCGTCCTCAGCATCAGCGAGCACGTAGGCGCCGCGCGCAACACCGCTGGCCGCGGCGTATTTGCCGCGATCCAGAGTAGGCACCGCCTGTCGCGTCAATATCAGGCAGACCGGGCAATCCTTGAGTTGCATGATGACACGCCATGCCTCCACCACCTCGTTCGCATCCGCCGGCCGCAACACGATCATGCCCACCATTGCGCGCAAGGAAGCAAGATGCGCAATGGGCTGATGGGTAGGCCCATCCTCGCCCAAACTGATCGAATCGTGGGTCCAGATGTAAATGACGGGAATCTCCATCATCGAGCTAAGCCGGATTGCTGCCCGGCAATAATCGGTAAAAATCAGAAAGCTCGCAGCAAAAGCGCGTAATTTTGATAAGCTCATCCCGCTTGAAATGGCGCACATCGCGTGCTCGCGCAAGCCAAAATGGAAATTGCGTCCGCGGTAATTGCCTTTCTCATTCTGTCCGGGAGCCTGAAAATCGCCGTCAAACTCACCCTTCAATTCCGTTTTTGTTGACGGCGCAAGGTCTGCAGCGCCCCCGAGCAGCCAGGGTATTTTCCCCCCGATTGCATTCAAAACCTTGCCCGATGAGTCACGCGTTGCAAGACCCTTGGCATCAGCGGGGAAGGTCGGGAGCGTACTGTCCCAGCCTGCTGGAAGGCCGCGTTGCTGCATGCAGCCGATCTGCTCCGCAAGATCGGGATACTGCGCGC
>DATJHX010000207.1:0-10200 GCA_035493655.1 Nitrosospira sp. | reverse complement strand
TTTTGGATCATATCGTTGAACTGAAAAATGAGTGATCAACTACCGGATTTAGGTTTAAATATTGCTTACGGCTCCTTGGTGGACGCTATGCCACCAGGATTGCCATCAGGATCGAGCAGGACTTTTTAAAAATATAATGGGACGCTCATGTTAAAAAAAATCGAGGCAATACTTTGAGCGGGCTGTGCGGCTGGATCGGCCACGGTAACTCGGCTTCCGAAAATCTGCAGCTTGTCCGGCAAATGGCCGGGCCGCTTTCCCGTTTCGATGGCTGCGATATCAAGGCGTTGGCTGGGATGGGGAGCGCGCTTGCAGTCGCGGGGAGAGACGGTAGCAGCCATCTTTATCAAAAGGACGGCGTTACGGTTGCGATATGGGGACGCCCTGGCTTTCTCGAGCCGCAGCTAGCCCAGCTCGCGCTGAGTCAGGGCGTGGCAAAAACCTTGGCCGATCATTGGTACGCGCGCGGCGACAAAGCCTTTGCGAACTTGGCTGGAGCATTTTCATTTTGCATCCTTAACGAAAATTCTGATGAGGCTATTCTGGCAACCGACCGCATGGGGACCTATCCGGTTTCCTTTCAATTGTCAGGACGAGGACTCGTGTTCGGCTCAACGGCGGATGCGATCCTTATGCACCCCCTCGTAAAAGCTGAAATCGCTCCGCAAAGCCTGTACAACTATGTCTATTTTCACATGACGCCTAGTCCCGATACGATTTATCGGGAACAGACTCGGCTTTTGCCCGGTGAATACCTGATTTACCGAAAGGGCCGGATTGAAACTCAAAGATACTGGGAAATGCAATTCCTCGAAGACAGGAAGCGCCCTTTCCAGGAACTCAAGGAAGATTTTCTAGGCGTATTGCGTTCAAGCGTGCGCGAAGCCGCGGGAGGCGAAGAAGTTGGAGCCTTTCTCAGCGGGGGCACCGACAGCTCGACGATTGCAGGGATGTTGGGTGAGGTTACGGGTGAGCCGGCGCGAACCTATTCAATTGGTTTCGATGCTTCCGGCTACGACGAAATGGCATATGCTCGCATTGCTGCAAAGCATTTCGGTACCCGGCACCGGGAATATTATGTCACTCCCGATGATATTGTAACCGCCATTCCTCAAATCGCCGCGGTTTTCGATCAACCCTTCGGCAATTCTTCCGCTGTTCCTGCGTTCTACTGTGCGCGTATGGCCAGGGACGATGGCTTGAGCAGGATGCTCGGCGGTGACGGCGGAGATGAACTATTTGGAGGAAACACCCGCTACGCAAAGCAGTATCTTTTCTCCTTATATGAACAAGTTCCTAGATTGCTGCGCAAGGCGATTATCGAACCGGTAGTACTGGGCATCCCCGGGGGAGCCGGAGTACCGCTGATGCGCAAGGCGCGCAGTTATATTGAACAGGCGTTGATTGAAATGCCTGCGCGAACAGAAACTTATAATCTGCTGGAGTATTATGGGGTTATGGAAGTGTTTACTCCCGAATTCCTCGAAACAGTCGACCCTGGTTATCCCGGAAGATTGTTAAGCGATATTTACCATCAGAGCAGCGCCAAAAGTTTGATCAATCGAATGCTTGCTTTCGATAGAAAGTTTACTCTCTCCGATAATGATCTGCCCAAAGTGAGCAAGGCTTGCGAACTGGCCGGGATAGATGTCGCGTATCCGTTAATAAGTGACGAAATTGTGAATTTTTCATTACAGCTCGAACCCCAGCTCAAACTTAAAGGCACGCAATTACGTTACTTCTTCAAGGAAGCCCTCCGTGGTTTTTTACCGGACGAAATCATTGCCAAGCAGAAACATGGTTTCGGCTTACCTTTCGGCGTATGGCTTCAATACCATAAACCGTTGCAGACCCTGGCTTCCGATAGCTTGAGCGATCTCAAGTCACGTCATATCATCAATAATCGCTTTATCCATAAGCTACTTGGGCAACATTTGGGCGAGCATGCGGGTTATCACGGCACCATGGTGTGGGTTCTGATGATGCTTGAGCAATGGTACGGGCAGAGGGAGCGTTCCGGATCTGCATGGTTCTGATAAGTTGCCATTATCCGCTGACTGTCGCCCTACCAGGCCTATCCTTTTATCATTATTGCCGTGCAACATGGCCGAAGCAGAAATCATTTGCCAAGTCTCATCCTGAAGCACCGGAGTTAAGGAACCGCTGAACAAATCCTCGTTGAGCGCGTTGCTGTTAAAATCGGGATGATCACTTCCTGTGGAAGACACTGCTCCGCCCTACGCGGTCGCGACCCGAAGCGCAGGGCGAGGGACCCGCGAAGCGGGATCGACCCGCGTAGGGGATGCGACGACCGCGCTTATGGATGACCGGGCCGCGCATCCGGCTACGGGGTCGCATCTTCCTTCGGAAGCTACTGCTCCGCCCTTCGCATTCGCGTCGTCGCCTTTCGCGCATCCCATCCCGCAAAGCCGCCGTCGCGCCAGCGGAGATTTGTTCAGCGGTTCCTTAAGTGGCAGGCCGCGGAATAGCGTTATTTCGGGTCAGTTCATTCCAGACCACAACACATCAGATTGCCTGCCCGGCCACATAACCCTGACCCTCTGAACACTTCTTCATTTCGCGACATATGGCCGGTTCGCGGTTTTCGGGAACTGCAGTGCCGGGAATTCTCTTCGAAAATTTTTCGTGCTCAACTGGCAAATGCTGTCTATGATGTAACCAATTCTATCCTGCGGTCGAGGCTTAGGGACGTTCGAGGTACCCCGACGCAGTGCAGAACGTGCTCATTCCGCTGACTAGGAAAACTCATGATGAAAGCTGGCGAATACTTATGTTGTCTTTCCTACACGACCTCTAACTGCTGGCATGGCTGAAGCCACTCTGGTGCTGGTTTGCAAGCGGCCGGGATTAGGAATGGGCAAGCAGCGGCTCGCTGCAAATCTTGGCCAAGAAGCGGCGAATCGGGTGGCCGAGGCATTGCTCGCCTGCGCTTTGGAGGACGCACGCGCCTGGCCCGGTCCGGTGGTTATTGCGCCTGCGCACTGGAAGGATTATGCCTGGGCCGAGGCTCTGTTGGCGGAAGTGCATCCGAAGGGGTACGTACAGCCCCAGGTGGAAGGAAACCTTGGGCAGCGGCTAAACACGCTGGACAGCGAATTGCGTGCTGTCGGACTGGAAAAGCTGGTCTATATTGGAAGTGACGCGCCTGCACTCGGCGCAGGGAATTATGCAGCAGCCAGTGAGGCCCTAGAATGCCACGATACGGCGTTGGCGCCATCCTCCGATGGAGGTGTGGTATTGATGGCGAGTCGCAAGCGGTGGCCGCCGCTTGCCGATTTGCCATGGAGCACCACGTGCCTGGGCATCGCGCTGGCGGACTGTTGCCGCGCGGCGGACCACTCAGTGGCGATTCTGCCGCATGGTTTCGATGTGGACGAAAAAGATGATCTCGCCCGGCTGATTATATCCCTGAGCTCCGACCGGCGCCCGGCGCGGCGGGCGCTGCATGAGTTGGTGAGCCATCTTGTCCAGTTCAACGAGATGGATCATGTCCAGTTTTAGCGTCATCATCCCCTGCTATCATGATGAAGCGAGCCTAGCCACCCTGCTTGGCCAGTTGCGAAGCCTGCCCGGCACCTCTTCGCAAGGGGTGCAAGGGGTACAAGGAATCCTGGAGATTATCGTGGTCGATGGCGCTGATGATCAGAAATGCCGCGAGGTTTGCGGTCAATACGATGCCCGCTGGGTGCCTTGCGAACCTTGCCGCGGCCGGCAATTGCTGGCGGGCACGGCGCTGGCGCGAGGCGAGGCATTATGGTTCCTGCATGCCGACGCCCGGCTGCCCCCAGATCCGATATTGGCGATGGAGCGCGCTTTGGAGCAGAATGCGGTAGGCGGCTATTTTCGCTTTCGTTTCGATGCGCCGCGCGCCTGGCCTGCATTGCTGCTGGAACCGGCCATCGCCCTTCGTTGCCGGGTAGGAGTTCCGTATGGCGACCAGGGGCTGTTCATGACCAGGCGAGCTTATATGGATGCAGGTGGCCATTCGCCCTGGCCCTTGTTTGAAGAAGTGGCGCTGGTGCGAGGATTACGCCGCCTCGGGCGTTTCGTGCCCTTACACGAACCGCTCTTTATCGATCCCCGCCGCTGGCACCGTGATGGCTGGTGGCGGCGTACCTGGGTAAATCGCAATCTCGCGCTCGCTTTCGCTCGCGGCGCCAAACCTGACAGGCTGGCAGCCCGCTATCGCTCCAAGACGACAATATAACCAGTCAGGAGGTAAACATGCATGACGTTGTCCAGCAGTACTATGGCGAAGTTCTACGCGGCTCGCTCGATCTCCAGACGAGCGCCTGCAAGACTGATACATGTTTGCCAGGGTATGTGAAGCCCATATTGGCGCAGGTGCATGATGAGGTGTTGGCTCGATACTACGGCTGTGGCCTGGTTCTGCCCGAAGCTCTTGAAGATCTGACTGTACTTGATCTCGGTTGCGGAGCCGGACGGGACGTGTTCGTTTTATCAAAACTGGTGGGAGAGCATGGCCGGGTAATTGGTGTTGATATGACCGAGGAGCAGCTCGCGGTGGCACGCCGGCACGAGGACTACCACTGTAAAGCGTTCGGTTACCCGGCAAGCAACGTGCGCTTCTTGCACGGATATATCGAGCGACTCGCGGAACTCGAATTGGCCAATGCCAGTATCGACGTTATTGTATCCAATTGCGTGCTCAATCTTGCTCCCGACAAGGCATCTGTGCTACAGGAGGCATGGCGGGTTCTGAAGCCGGGTGGAGAAGTGTATTTTTCCGACGTTTATACCGACCGACGTGTTCCCGAACCATTGACTCGCGACCCCGTGCTGTATGGCGAATGCCTGAGCGGCGCCTTGTACTGGAACGATTTCCTCCAGCTTTCACGAGCGCACGGGTTTGCCGACCCGCGGCTGGTTAACGACCGGCGAATTGGCATAGACAATGCCGAATTGGGTACGCGCACGGGAAATATCCGTTTTTACTCCGCCACCTACCGGCTGTTCAAGCTGGACAATCTTGAGCCGTCTTGCGAGGACTATGGTCAAGCCGTGGTTTATCGGGGCACCATACCGCATCACGCCCACGCGTTTGTGCTCGATAAACATCATCTTATTGAAGCTGGCAAATATTTCCCTGTCTGCGGAAATACCTGGCGCATGCTGCATGACACCCGATTAGCCGCCCATTTTGACTTCCATGGCAACTTCGAGCGGCACTATGGAATTTTTCCCGGCTGCGGCATGGGCCTGCCTTACGATGACTCTACCCACGACTCACGCAGCGAACGCGCAGGTGGATGCTGCTAGGATAGGAAGAGGCTGTCTGCCTCATTCCCATGAGTAACTTCCCACTTCGCGGTTATAATTTGTCACCTGACCGGCGGGAGCACTGGAGGCAAACCCCGGCCGACGAGCCACGTGGCTTTATTCAGCCCCATGCCCTGGATGAGTTGTGGTTGCACACCGGCACAGCCTGTAACCTGGCTTGCCCTTTTTGCCTGGAAGGCTCGAAACCGGGAGACGACCGGCTGCAACTACTGCGTTTCCGGGATGCCATTCCGTTTATCGATGAAGCACTCGCCCTGGGGGTCAAACAATTTTCCTTTACCGGAGGTGAGCCTTTCATCAATAAGGACCTCATACGTATTCTCGATTATGCGTTGCAGTATAGACCCTGCCTGGTATTGACCAATGCTACCGAGCCACTGATCCGGCGACTCAGGCAATTGAAGCCATTGCGAAACCGGCGACACGCGCTGAGTTTTCGCGTTAGCCTGGATTACCCTGACGCTGCCCGGCACGACGCGGGGCGGGGCGAAGGCATGTTCACCAGTGCGGTGGCGGGTTTGCGGAAGCTGTATGAGATGGGTTTTCACGTATCGGTCGCAAGCCAGCTCATGCCTGCTCCAGCCACCGTTGACAAGGTCAACGGAACTGATGCGGCTGACGTACCTAACGCGGCAGCAGCATTTGCCGCAGTCTTCCGAAGCGCGGGATTACCGGAAGATCTGCCGCGCACCGAATTCCCCGAGTTTCACCCGCCGGGCGCGGATATATCAACGCCGCAAATTACCGAAACATGCATGACAAGCTATCAAACCGAAGAAACACGCCGTGCCTTCATGTGCGCATTCAGCAAAATGGTAGGAAAAAGCGGGGGGCGTATGAAAGTTTACGCATGTACCCTGGTGGATGACGATCCGGACTACGTTCTCGGCGAAACTTTGACTGAAGCGCTGCAATTGCCAGTGAACATGAAACACCATCGCTGCTATAGCTGCTTCAAATATGGCGCATCGTGCAGCGAAATGAAGCGTGGCGCCTGAGGCACGGCGATACGATGAAACACTGGTGGCTGCTAGGGGCATTGGTATTGTTGGCCGGATTGTTCTATACCTTCGATCTCGGGAGGTTCATCAGTCTTGAAACGCTCAAGAGCAGCCGTGATGAATTGAAACAAGCCTATCAGACACGGCCGCTGCAGACGCTCGGTTTATATACCGGGCTATATATCCTCGTTACCGCGCTTTCTCTACCAGGTGCGGCGGTCATGACTTTGGCCGGAGGCGCTATTTTCGGCCTGTGGGTGGGCGCGCCCATTGCAGTGATTTCCGCCAGCATCGGCGCAACGCTTGCTTTCTGGATGGGGCGTTACGTATTCCGCGACATGGTTCAGCGCCGCTTCGGCAGGAGGATGGCGGCGATCGATGCAGGCATCGAGCGCGATGGTGCGTTTTACCTTTTTACCCTGCGCCTGATACCCGTGCTTCCGTTTTTCATGATCAACGTGCTGATGGGACTCACGGCAATGCGGACTGCAACCTTTTTTTGGGTCAGCCTCGTGGGCATGCTGGCTGGCACAACTGTCTATGCCAAT
Organism: Nitrosospira sp.; assembly: GCA_035493655.1. GTDB lineage: Bacteria > Pseudomonadota > Gammaproteobacteria > Burkholderiales > Nitrosomonadaceae > Nitrosospira. The sequence goes on along the minus strand of DATJHX010000207.1, from coordinate 3,329 downwards.
GCCGGTACTCGGCTAGGTGAAATTTCCAACCCATCCGACATTTTGTCGCCAGGAGTGATTGGCTCATTTGCGCTCTTGGCGGCATTTCCGTGGCTCTCGCGCTCGGGGCTGCGCTATTTCAGAGCGAGGGGTACGCATGGCCGCTGGCATAAACCCCGGCGCTTCGACCGCAATCTCGTAGTTATCGGTGCGGGCGCAGCAGGGTTGATGGCATCCTACACCGCGGCTGCCGCCCGCGCTAAAGTAACGTTAATTGAAGCGGATAAGATGGGGGGAGATTGCCTCAATTTTGGTTGTATCCCCTCCAAGGCGTTGATCCGTTCGGCGGCCTTTTTATGGCAGGCGCGGCACGCTGCTGATCTCGGTATCACGCGCGTCACCATTGAATACAGTTTTTCAGATGTGATGGCGCGAGTACACCGCATTATCAATACGGTTGAGCCCCACGATTCGGCGGAGCGTTATACAAGACTTGGGGTGGAGGTTATTCAGGGAAAGGCACGCATCACTTCACCCTGGACGGTTGAAGTGAATGGCCGGACAATGACGACACGTGCCATTGTCATAGCTACCGGCTCTCGTCCGGTTATCCCTCCGATTCCCGGCCTGGACCAGGTAACCTACCATACGTCCGATACTATCTGGTCGCTTACCCAGCGTCCTGAGCGGCTGCTGGTGCTGGGGGGCGGGCCCATCGGTTGCGAACTGGCGCAAGCGTTTGCGCGTCTGGGTTGCCGGGTTACCCAGGTGGAGCGGGGGGGCATAATGGAGCGTGAGGATGCGGACGCCGTTGAGCTGATTGAAGCCGCGCTGCGTTATGACGGTGTACGCCTGTTGACGCAGACTAGCGCCGTCCGCTGTGAACGCAACGGTAATGATCAATGCCTGGTTGTACGCCATAAGGAGGGAACGGAAGAAATCCTTCCATTCGACGCGATGCTGTGCGCAACCGGAAGAGTTGCGCGCACCGAAGGGTTTGGGCTGGAAGAGCTTGGTATCCCCATTTCGCCGAAACGGACCATTGAAGCCGATGAGTGGCTGCAAACGCTCTACCCCAACATTTACGCCTGCGGTGACGTGGCCGGACCTTACCAGTTCACCCACGTCGCAGGCTATCAGGGTTGGTACGCATCAGTAAATGCCCTGTTCGGCGCGGTTAAGCGCCTCAAGGTAGACTATTCGGTAATTCCGTGGACCACCTTTACTGATCCCGAAGTCGCCCGTGTGGGATTATCGGAGAACGAAGCAAAAAAAGAAGGTATCGCTTACGAGGTGACATGTTATGACCTTCAGGACCTTGACCGGGCAATTACCGATGAGGCGGCGCATGGGTTTGTCAAAGTGCTCACCGTGTCGGGTAAAGACCGCATTCTCGGCGTCACCATCGTCGGCATACGTGCCAGCGATCTGTTGGCAGAATTCGTGCTGGCGATGAAGCAGGGGCTTGGCCTGAACAAGATACTTGGAACCATCCATACTTATCCTACCTGGCCGGAGGCCAACAAGTATGCTGCAGGGGAATGGAGGCGCACGCATGTGCCGCATCGCCTGCTGGATTTGGCGCAAAAATATCATGACTGGCGCCGGGGGTAGCATGAGCATTCGTTCAAGTATCGGAATGATCCAATTTGTCACTTTGATATTGACGCTGGCATTCGCGTGGCACCCGCGGGGAAATGCGGCGTCCGAGAAGCTGGTGTTAACAGGCGCCAGCACGATTGCTCCTTTGGCTTCCGAAATCGGCAGGCGCTTTGAATTGCAGCATTCGGGCACACGGATAGACGTGCAGAGCGGAGGATCATCACGCGGCATTAATGATGTCCGCAACGGAACCGCCGCCATTGGCATGGTTTCCCGCGGCCTGAAGCCGGAAGAGAAGGATTTGCACGCGCATCTCCTCGCCTGGGATGGAGTGGGAATTATCCTGCACGCGAGCAACCCAGTGGCCGCGCTAAGCCAACAGCAGATCAGGGATATTTATACCGGCAAAATCATCAACTGGAAAATGGTGGGAGGGAAGGACGCGGCCGTCACAGTGGTTAACAAAGCAGATGGCCGCTCCACGCTTGAGTTGTTTTTGAATTATTTGAAGCTGAAGAATAGTGAAATAAAACCGCATGTAATCATCGGGGACAATTCGCAAGGGATAAAAACAGTGGCGGGCAATGCGAATGCCATCGGTTATGTTTCGATAGGCGCAGCCGAATACGAAACGAAACACGGCCTGCCCATCAAACTGCTGCCTCTTGATGGCATCGAGGCGACGGTAACCAATGTGCGCAACGGTACTTTTCCGCTCTCCCGGCCGCTCAATCTGATAACGCGGGAACCGTCCAATAGTTTAGCCCGAAAATTTATTGAATTTGCGGGTTCGGCTCAGGTACACGACCTTGTGGAAGCACAGTATTTCGTCCCGGCCTGGGTCCGTTGATACGCTGATGCTTTGGCTGCTGCACGTTGCAGCAGGAATCGCCGCAGCCATCGTATTGCTCATTCTTCTATTTCTGGCCGTAGAGGCATGGCCCATCCTGCGGCATATTCCTCTTCCGCATTTTTTCACCGATGCTTCGTGGCATCCGGGCGAAGGCATGTATAACCTGGCGCCCATGCTGTCGGGCACGCTCTACGCTGCGGCTGGGGCACTTTTACTGGCCGTGCCGTTAGGTATGGCTTCGTCGCTGTTTGTACTCTACTATGCATCGCCTGGCCTCGCCAATGGTTATCTCCGCCTGGTCGAGCTGTTGGCAGGTATCCCTTCTGTGGTATATGGTTTTTGGGGCCTGACCACGCTGGTACCACTGATTAACCAGATTCACGCCCCAGGCGCCAGTCTGCTGGCCGGAATACTGATCCTGACCCTGATGATATTACCTACAGTGGCGCTTACCGCCCACGCAGCGCTATTGGCCGTGCCGCATGAATATATCCGAGGCGCGGTTGCGCTGGGCATGTCGCAATGGGGCATAATTCGCGGCGTTGCTCTTCCGGCGGCAAAGGCCGGTATTGTCGCGGGCGTCACCCTCGCGACGGGCCGTGCCGTCGGTGAAACCATGGCTGTGTTGATGGTTACAGGCAACGTCGTGCAGCACGCCCATAGCCCTTTCGATCCGGTACGCACGCTCGCCGCCAACATCGCCCTGGAAATGCCCTATGCAATGAGCGATCACCGGGCCGCACTATTCTTGTCGGGCCTTCTGCTGATGATGCTGGTAATGATACTCTGGGGGCTGCCAGCATGGCCGAGGAAGGATATTCATGGCTAAGAGTCTTCCCGCGAAATCGTCCGCCATCCGGTCTTTTCGGCCTTTTCGGGACCGTTTCGCGCAATT
>DATJHX010000206.1:0-7017 GCA_035493655.1 Nitrosospira sp. | reverse complement strand
ACAATAAAGAATATCAATATCGTCAGTGCCGCCATGCCGCTGGCACTATGACCTACTCGTCTCCATGGCACCAGCAGATGTTCGCTGCGCCGCACCTGCCACGCAAAGAGGGCAATTACCGCCAGCAGCAGGTAGACAAGCGCATCTGTCCAGAGAACGACAGGTTCCAATGCCATTACAATCTCCGCTGAAGGATCATTGGAGCCTTATTCTGGGGTCAACGAGGGTGTAGGAGATGTCTGTAAATATCAGGCCAATGATATAAAGCAGGGATCCGAGAAAAACCATGGCGCGTACCACAGCGAAGTCCTGTGAACTGATCGCGTCGATGGTATAGCTACCCAACCCGGGAATACCAAAAAATGATTCCGAAAGAAGGCTGCCAAGGAATAACAACGGGATGACGACGACCGCGCCGGTAAGTATGGGAATCAGTGCATTCTTGAGGACATGCCTGAACAGTACCATGCTTTCCGGCAAACCTTTGGCGCGCGCGGTACGCACATAATCCTTTCCCATTTCCTCCAGAAAAAGGGTGCGGTACCAGCGTGTATTGGCTCCGGCTCCGCTGACTACACCGATTATGACCGGCAGCACGAGGAATTTGGCAGCGTTCAAACCTTCCCCATACCCCGAGATCGGCACTAGATGCCACAATTTGCTGATCAGAAATTGCCCGCCGATTATATAGAACAGGCTGGAGATGGACATCAGCGCGACGCATAAGACCACCCCCCAGAAATCCACGTAGGTTGCGCGAAAAAACACCATGATCAATGCGAACACAATGTAGACCACGAGCCCCAGGACGAATACAGGCAGGGCAATTGCAAGGCTGGGTATCATTCTTGTCTTGATTTCGCGAGCAATATCGCGTCCGTCATCGGCTTGCCCAAAATGGAAGGCAAACATGGCGGCCGATTTTTCAAAAAATATGGTATGCGTAAATTTTGAGATACCGGTCTCCGACCTGTTAAACATGAGAGGCTTGTCGTAACCGCGCTCCTGCTTCCATTTTTCAATGGCGTCGGGCGTAACGCGCTTGATGCCCAACTGCATCCGCGCCATATCGTCCGGGGTATTCACCACGAAGAATAACGTAAAGGTAATCAGGTTCACGCCGATGAGGATGGGAATGGCGTAAAAGACGCGCCGAATGATGTAGTTAAGCATTCAACTCAGGTTCAGCGAGCGGATAAAACCCTGGCGGATATTCAGCGACCGAGCGGGTAAGATCACGGGGTTAATCAGAGGTTCCATAAGCGCCGGCATGATCAATTTTTACCGGTTCATGCCTGATTCCCGCACCTCGTTCCTTCCGATGGTACAAGATCGTGGCAGGGATCAGTATCGCCGCCAGAAGCGTGAGTCCGAGTAAGACCGGCCATAGCACCGGCTTGTTCCATTCGCGCCGCTTCTGCTCCCTTAACCCCGTGTCTATGCGAAAGTACTTGATGTTATTGTTCGATAACCTGTTTGGCTTTACGTTGTCATACCAAGCGTGATACAGCCCATAATCCTTGGGATGGTAGCCCCAGAGCCAGGGGGCATCATGACGCAGGATATTGACCATCTTGTCGATGATGTGCTGCCGTTCCGGGCCGTTTTCCATATTCTTCATTTGATCGAATAATTTGTTGTATTCAGTGTTGGAATAATTGGCGGCGTTTTCGCCTTCCTTACCAACTTTTAGCTGCAAGCCATGCAGCAGGAATAGAAAATTCTCCGGATCGGGATAATCCGCGTTCCAGCCCCATTCAAAAATCTGCGCATTTCCCTTGCGTATCTTGTCCTGAAAACGGTTATAGTCAGTACTGCGAACCACAAGCTGAATGTTGAGTTTGTGGAATTGCTTGCGCATCCAGTCGAGACTGGATTTGTCTTCCGCGCCCCGCGCGGTTACGTCGAAATACAGTACCAGGGGCGCACCCGTTCTGGCATCCACCCCATCCGGGTACCCTGCCTCGGCCAATAGCTTTCTGGCAGCTTCTATCGGCTTGCGCTGCGGCCGCCCATTGACCCAATCATATACCACCGGATTCACGCCTTCCTTGCCTTCGCGGTGACCAAAAATCCCCGGAGGAATCGGTCCCTGTGCCGGTACCCCACGGCCGTTGGCAAATATCGAAACATACTCTTCGTAATCGACCGCAATGGAAATCGCCTGACGCAGTTTTTTTGCCGACTCGCGCCCGCGCTTGTCGACGCCGCCCACCACCGGATCCAGCATGTTAAAACCCATGTAGTTGGTGGAAGCCGCCACCGCTGTTTCCAGCCGGATACCCTGCTCCTGCATTGCCTCGGTTACTGTCGCTTCGCCCTGCCCGGTCAGTTGCACTGCCTGATCGAAGCTGTCGGATCCGATGGTTGAAGCGTCATAATAACCCTGAAGAAATTTATTCCAGCGTGGAATACTTTCCCTTTCTCGACTGAATATGACTTTGTCGATGAACGGTAAAGGTTTGCCGGCGTCGTCCAGAAATCCTGCCTTTGCATCGCCCGGCATCCCCTCGGATGGATAAGTTTCGCCATGGAAGTTGGGATTCCGTTCAAGCGTCATCACGCGATTGGGATTGTTTTCGGTAAGCATGTAAGGCCCCGTTCCTATGGGATACCAATCAAGGTTGATATTTTTGCGGGACAATGCCTTCTGACTGTAAAATCGTTCCGCTTCCCATGGAATGGGCGCGAAAAAGGGCATGGCCAGCCAATACATGAACTGGGGGTATTTGCCTTTGATTTTGACGCGATAGGTATGGGAATTCACTACCTGCGCGCCTGCCAGAGGATATTTATTTAAATCCAGATAGGCTTCTCCATTTTCCTGAAGCTGCCCGACGGCGGCAGTCTGAAGCAAAATCGAATATTCCTTGAGACCCACGATGTAATCCGACATCAAGCCAAAAATGGGCGAATGCAAACGCGGGTGCGCCAGCCGTTTGATCTGGAAAACATAATCTTCAGCGGTCAGTTCACGTGAGCCGGTCCGGGGAAAGTCGCTCAGCCTGTAGATTTTGGACAGCTCCGCGGCGCTCAGGTCATGGTAGAGAAACTCGCCCTGTTCGTTCCGCGCAAAAGCCGGATGAGGCTGATAGCGAATGCCGGGCGTGATGGAAATTTCATATAGGGTGTAGGCAATCTGTGCGGCATCCGCCGTGTCGAGTAGACGATTTCCCTTATGGTCGAAATATTGCGTTTCCGGCAACTCAGACGCCGCCAAAGGGATCAGTTCATATGGTCGTTTCAGGTAATGGTATTGCAGCGGCGGCTCATAAATTTGCGCGGTAAACTGGATCTCGTTCGAGCTGTAGGATTGCACGGGGTCCAAGTGCTTTGGGCGCTCGGCAAACGCGCTATAAAGAGTATTTTTTTCCGCATCTGAAGCGGGATAGGGATTGTTCCAGGGATTTCCACTGCAAGCGCAAACAGAGACCGCAAGCAGCACCAGCAAGCATTTAAACAATAACTTCATTGGAATAACAGATACCAGGCAGGCTGAATCAATCTCGTTAAAATCCCATAGTTCTGCAAATCATTTATCCCATAGTTCTGTAAATCATTTTGAGTATCGCCATTGCATCAGGGTTCCATGCTCACTCCAACCGATCTTTATGATTTTACAGTCCTTATGATTCTATACTCGGCAACTTGAAGCTATAATCCCAAATTCGACAGTAGATCGCTTGTTTTTTAGCGCCACAGTCCTGAAGGTCTTTTGCGCTCCTTGACTTGGCTTTTTTGGAAGCCTCGCTACAAGGCGGATTCAGTATAATTCGCCAAACCGTCATGTAAGGAATTTGATATGGCTTTTCTCGCAGGCAAGCGCATCCTCATCACCGGATTGCTCAGTAATCGCTCCATTGCTTATGGCATTGCAAAAGCGATGCATCGGGAAGGCGCCCAACTCGCCTTTACTTATCAGGGGGAAGGAATACGTGAACGGGTTGCAAAAACCGTTACTGAATTCGGCAGTGATCTCCTTTTCCCGTGTGATGTCTCGAATGATACCGAGATTACCCGCTGTTTCAATGACCTTGGAAAGCACTGGGACGGTCTCGATAGTATCGTTCATTCGATTGCTTATGCCCCACGTGAGGCATTAAGCGGGGACTATCTGGAAACCGTAAATCGCGAGGCATTTCGCATTGCGCACGATGTCAGCTCGTATAGCTTTGCTGCTTTGGCAAAAGCGGGATTGCCGTTGATGCACGGCCGTAATGCCTCGCTTCTGACGCTTACCTATTTGGGTGCGGTGCGAGTCATGCCGAATTACAACGTCATGGGCTTGGCGAAAGCGAGCCTGGAGGCTAATGTGCGCTTCATGGCGTCCAGTCTTGGCCCGAAGGGAATTCGTGTGAACGCGATTTCCGCCGGTCCGATCAAGACGCTCGCAGCGGCAGGAATCGGTAATTTCGGGAAACTGCTCGGTTATACCGAAAAAGTCTCCCCATTACGCCGTAATGTTTCGATCCTCGAGGTGGGTAACGTTGCTGCGTTCCTGTGCAGCGATCTGGCGAGTGGCATTACCGGGGAAATAACTTATGTCGACGCAGGTTTCAATACCGTCGCTTTTGATGTCCCGGAACCCTGAGCGTGCCTGCACTACCGAGCTACTTCCACAGCAGATCGCAAGTAGCGGGATTGTTGCTTCCCGCGAAATCGCTATTCGCCGCCTTAACCGCTTCAATAGCCGTCCAGAATGCGTGCCCGGATTATTTATAGTGTCTAGTCTATCATGCGTTGACAGGTAAACCGCCTTCCTAAATACAATGGCATCGATGGTGGTCCTGAATCTCATCCCTGGCAACATTGAGGAAATAATGTTGGATGTAGAAGGTTTCGCCTTTGCTTCGTCGAACAGCTCCTTCCCCTTTGTCCCTTTGTGCACGTTACCGCCGCCCCAAGGGCAGGAACGCAAGCGCAATACCGGATTAATGCGCTTTTTCCCAGTTCGGCCCCACACCTACCTCGACCAGCAGCGGTACGTCCAATTGGGTTACCGCACCCATGAGCAATGGTAGCTCCTTTTTGATCTTTTCGATTTCCTGATCCGGCACTTCCAATACCAGTTCATCGTGTACCTGCATGATGACTTTGCTGAGCAGATGTTCGCCTGCCAGCCAGCCATGCACGGCAATCATGGCGAGCTTGATGATGTCCGCCGCGGTACCCTGCATGGGCGCGTTTATTGCCGCCCGCTCCGACGCTTGCCGCCGGTTGGCATTGGAACTGTTGATCTCGGGCAGCCATAGCCTGCGCCCGAAAACGGTTTCGACAAAACCACTTTGTCTGGCTGTTTCCCGCGTATGCTGCATATAGTTCGCCACGCCAGGATAGCGAGCGAAGTAGCGATCTATATATATTCTGGCTGCGGCCCGCTCTATGCCGAGTTGCGACGCGAGACCAAACTCCGACATGCCATAGATCAGTCCGAAGTTGATGATTTTTGCATAGCGGCGCTGCTCATTGCCGACTGCTTCTGGCAATATGCCGAATATTTCCGCAGCAGTGGCGCGATGGATGTCCTCACCCGCCCCGAATGCTTTCAGCAATCCGGAATCACGGGAAATGTGGGCCATGATGCGCAACTCGATTTGCGAGTAATCGGCCGAGACAATACTGTGGCCGGGCGGTGCGATAAAAGCTTCGCGAATACGACGGCCTTCGGCGGTGCGTACCGGAATGTTTTGCAAATTGGGTTCATTGCTGGCAAGCCGGCCCGTTACGGCTACAGCCTGAGCGTAGTTGGTATGCACCCTCCCGGTCGCGGCATCCACCATGCGTGGAAGCTTGTCCGTATAAGTGGATTTCAGCTTGGCAAGACCGCGATATTCGAGCAGGACTTTTGCCAGCGGGTAATCCTGCGCAAGACGCTGCAGCACGTCTTCGTCCGTGGACGCTGTGCCCCCTGGCGTTTTTTTCAGGATAGGAAGCTTGAGCTGGTTGAACAGAATCTCCTGAATTTGCCTGGTTGAATTCAGGTTAAATGGCTGCCCGGCGATCGTGCAGGCTCGATCCTCGAGCGCCAGCATTTTCTCGGCCAGTTCGCGACTCTGTGTTTCAAGCAACTTCAAATCCAGCAATACACCGTTGCGCTCCATCTCGAACAGTATTTCCATCACAGGCATTTCAAAAGCGCGATAAACGTGGTCGAGCTTGCTATCACATTCAATGAGCGGGTAAAGATGCTGGTGCAGCCGCAGGGTGATATCGGCATCTTCAGCGGCATATTGCGTTGCGCGCTCGATGTCAACCTGATCAAAACTTATCCGGCTCGCGCCTTTACCCGTTACGTCGTTGTAACTGATGGTTCTGGCATCGAGGTGCCGCAATGCCAGGTTGTCCATATCATGCGGGCGGTGAGGTTCGAGCACGTAGGACTGTAATAGCGTGTCATGAACAATGCCATTTAAGGCGATGCCGTGATTGGCGAAGACATGCTTGTCGTACTTGAGGTTCTGTCCCACCTTGAGCCTGGCAGGATCCTGCAGCCAGGGTTTGAGCTTGTCCAGCACGAAATCAGCCGTCAGTTGCGCTGGCGCCCCAGTATAGCGGTGCGCCAGCGGCACGTAGGCCGCTCGGTGCGGCTCTACGGAAAAAGCAATGCCAATAAGGCGCGCCTGCATTGGGTCCAGCGAGGTTGTCTCGGTATCGAGCGAAACCAGTGACGCGGCATTGAGACGGACTATCCATTCTTCCAACTCGGATGGGGTGAGAATGGTTTCATAGTTCACCTGCACCTCATCCGGGGGCTTCCGATACCCGCCCATGGGAAGCGAACTGGCATTCTCGTCCTGCTCGTTCCGTTGGCCCTGCTCACCCGCAGGCGATTGCTGTCCCAGCTCGCGCAGCCAGGTTTTGAAATCCAGCCGCTCGTATAGCTCCGCCAGTTTTGCGGTATCCTGGGGTTGTAGCCCAAGGTCGTGCACGCCTACCGGCAGTATGACGTCACATTTAATGGCAATAAGTCTGGACGACTGGCGCAACCAGTCGAGCGCCTTGCGTAAATTTTCTCCT
>DATJHX010000205.1:0-4195 GCA_035493655.1 Nitrosospira sp. | reverse complement strand
GACTGACATTGGAATAAGCGGAATAAGACATGGCTAGCGCAGACATCACGCAACACCCGACAGACGAGGGTCTGGTGCGCTTGCCGGAAATTGGCCGTGCCCCGGTTGGTTCGGAAATCGAAGCGAAGCTTGCCGAAACATGGGAATCGGCGCCCGGTTGGCGCGGATGGCTCTCGACGGTGGATCATAAAGCCATCGGCTTGCGGTATATCGTTACCTCTTTTCTTTTTTTGATAATAGGCGGTGTCGAGGCGCTGCTCATACGGATACAACTGGCGCAGCCCGACCAAACTCTGCTGACCCCTGAGCAATATAACCAGCTTTTCACCATGCACGGGGTGACCATGATCTTTTTGTACTCCCTGCCGATATTGTCAGGGTTTTCAAACTACCTTTGGCCTTTATTACTGGGTTCGCGGGACATGGCTTTTCCCCGTCTCAACGCATTTTCCTACTGGATCTTCCTGTTTGCCGGCATCTTCATGTATGTGAGCTTTCCCCTGGGCCAGGCGCCCAACGGGGGCTGGTTCAATTACGTCCCTTTTTCCGGGCCCATGTATAACACGGGGCCTAACATCGACGTCTTCGCCCTGGGCATGGTCCTGCTAGGGATATCCACCTCGGTAGGGTCAGCGAATTTCGTCGTAACGCTATTTCGAATGCGAGCGCCGGGCATGACCATAAATCGTGTTCCGATTCTCGTCTGGGGCACCCTCACCGCGTCCGTTGCCAATCTTCTGGTGGTCCCCTCGGTCAGCCTGGCGTTCCTTTTGCTATGGCTTGACCGGCAGATCGGCACGTCCTTTTTTGACGTGGCCAATGGGGGCAAGCCCTTACTCTGGCAGCACCTGTTCTGGATCTTCGGTCATCCATGGGTTTATGCAGTCGTGCTTCCAGCCATGGGTATTGTGTCCGATGCGCTGCCAACTTTCTGCCGCCGCCCGCTGGTAGGCTATACGGCGATGGCTCTTGCAACCATGGCCACCATGCTGATCGGAATGGAAGTCTGGATCCATCACATGTTTGCCACCGGATTACCGCCAGTCGCGCTGTCGATTTTCGGCGCGGCCAGTATGGCGATAACAATACCGAGTTCGGTCGCCGTTTTTGCCTGGATCGCAACCATATGGCTGGGAAGGCCAGTTTTCAAGACGCCGTTTCTATTTTTCGCCGGGTTTGTGATGCTGTTCGTGATCGGCGGCTTGTCCGGCGTGATGACAGCAGCGGTGCCGCTTGATTGGCAGCTTAACGAAACCTATTTTATCGTCGCGCATCTGCATTATGTCCTGATTGGCATCAACGTATTTCCGGTGGTGGGCGGCATTTATTACTGGTTTCCCAAATTCACCGGCAGGATGATGGACGAGAAGTTGGGCAAATGGAGCTTCTGGGTCATGTTCATCGGTTTCAACATCGGGTTCTTCCCCATGCATTGGGCCGGCCTGCTCGGCATGCCGCGGCGCATCTACACGTATTCATCCCGGATGGGGTGGGATGGCGTCAATATGATTACGTCGATCGGCTCGTTTTTGTTCGCGATCGGCGTACTGATCTTTCTGATCAATGTGGTCATCAGCCTCAAGCGAGGAGCCCGGGCCAGTGCGAATCCATGGGATGCCGCAACACTGGAGTGGGCAACCTCGTCGCCGCCGCCAGCGTATAACTTTGCCGTGATTCCTACCGTCGCAAGCCGACACCCCTTATGGGAGGATCGGCTGGGCGAAGGCAGGGGGCGTTCCAATTTCACCGAGGGTCTTTTGCTTACAGAAGGGAGGGAGGCAATCGGTACCTCCCCTATTGATGCCAAGCCCTTGGCCATCCTCAAAATGCCGGATGACACTTACACGCCGTTTTTTCTCGGCCTGTTCATTTCCCTGCTGTTTGTCGGCCTGCTTCTTCATTGGTGGCTGTTTACAGCCGCGGCCGCTATAGCTGGAAGCCTGTCATTGGTCTTGTGGCTGTGGCCCAGCAAAACACTGGCTCAGCGAGCAACCCCACAAGGAGATACCCATGGTTGAGCCGGTAACACTCCAGCGTGAACGTTTGCCCGTCGGAAGTGCCGGGAAACTTTCGGGCGGCTGGTGGGGAGTGCAGACGTTAATTGTGACGGAAGCCTGTCTGTTCGGATATCTGCTGTTCTGCTATTTCTACCTCTCGGCTCAAACCGAGCAGACATGGCCGCCGGAAGGATTGCCCGGCCTGCTCGTTTCCGGCGTCAATACCGTTATTCTTCTCGCCAGCAGTGCCTGCGTCTGGGTTGGCGAGCGCGGGATTCACCGCAACCGGACGGGCTGGGGTATTGCAGGCTTGATCGCCGCGATTGTACTGGGCGCCTGTTTCGTCGGGATACAGCTCCTGGAATGGAGTAGCAAGCCTTACGGAATGACAACGCACCTGTATGGATCGCTCTACTTCACGATCACGGGATTTCACATGGCTCATGTCATCATCGGGCTGGCCGTACTGTCACTCCTCCTGATATGGGTGGTATTGGGCTATTTTGATAGCAAACGCAACGCGGCCATGACGATCGGCGGCGCTTACTGGCATTTCGTCGATGTTGTCTGGCTATTTGTTTTTTCAACCCTATACCTGTTTCCGTATATCTAGGAAGGCGCCGTGTTGAAAATGGGCATTGCCACTAACCAAAACATTCCGGCCAATCGCCGTTCTTCCGATCGCCGCCCAATGATTAGAACTTTGATTGCGCTATTTGGCGCACCCATCGCCTGGGTCATTCAGATGTCGCTGAGCGAACCTATTGCGGCTTACGCATGCTATCCGCATCAGGCGCCGCTTCCCGCCCCTCTCTGGGTCGAGCTGTCCGTGATCCTTGGAGCCATCGGCCTGGTTTGCCTGGCGGCCGGCTTGCTCTCCGGTTATGTCGCCTGGATATTCTGGCGGCAGGCGGATGGTAAGGCCGCTGCGGTTGCGGAGACAAATGACAGCCGGAGTGCTGTGGTTGACGAAGGGCAGGATCGTTTTCTGGCGATGACGGGATTGCTGTCGAGTTCATTATTCGTCATTGCAATCATATTTACCTGTTGTGCAGTTTTTCTGGTAGCACCCTGCAGCGCCTGGACTTGAAGCGGCTATCCGGTTTTTTTGGGACGGGGCTCGTACGTTTACTCTTGCTGTATGAGGTATGCCGAGTCCCTGGTCGCGTAGTCGTAGTAATAAAGGAGGGCTTTAATGGATTCGATGGGCCGGACGAGATATCAAGCCGCCAAGCGCTCCTGGATCGCCCTGTTCATGATTGCTGCCAGCGTTCAGGCAGAGGATGGGGATCTGGTGGCCCGGGGCGCTTATCTCGCCAAGCTCGCAGATTGCGCCGGCTGTCATACCGCCGGACCCGGTTACCCGCCTTTTGCCGGCGGGTTGGCGATAAGTTCTCCCGCGGGAACCATCTATTCGACCAATATCACGCCTGATCCCGAGTTCGGTATAGGCAACTATAGTTACGAAGATTTCAGCCGCGCGGTGCGCGAGGGGATCGCAAAGGGTGAAAGGCATCTTTATCCAGCCATGCCCTACCCCTCTTTCGCCGCAATATCAGACAGTGATGTTCGGGCCTTATACGCCTATTTCATGAAAGGCGTCAAAGCGGTCAACCAGAAGCCGCGAGAAACCGCATTGCCTTTCCCTTTCAATCAGCGCTGGATATTTCGATTCTGGAATGCCGCGTTCGCAAAGCGCGAGCGCTATCAACCGAAAGCGGATCGCAGCGAGAAGTGGAACCGCGGCGCCTATCTCGTGCAAACGCTGAATCATTGCGGTGCCTGCCACACTCCTCGCGGTCTTGCTTATCAGGAAAAAGCGTATTCTGAATCGTCGCCGGACTACCTCAGCGGCGCGGTTATCGACACGTGGTTTGCGGGCAACCTGACGGGGGATCGTGCGTCCGGCCTGGGCAGATGGGACGAAGCGGAAATCTCGGAGTTTTTGCGAACGGGCCACAATGGCCATACGGTCGCGTTCGGCAGCATGGTGCTGGTTATCGAAAACAGCACCCAGCACCTGCAAAAGGAAGACCTCGACGCGATTGCGCACTACCTCAAGTCACTGGAAGCTAAAAAGGGAAAGTCGTCCTTTGCACCCCGTGACGCATCAGTCTCGAAGATCTCGACCGGATTTTCTCTGGATACGTTCGAGCGCCCCGGCCAGGGTGTGTACGCCGGGTATTGTGCCAAATGCC
>DATJHX010000204.1:0-13215 GCA_035493655.1 Nitrosospira sp. | reverse complement strand
TAATCCTAAGTCCGGCAATTGGCCGCTCATTTTTAGTTTAGCGCCATGATCTTTAATGATGTTTTGTCCCACTCGATCTCCATCCTCTTGGCGAGTTCGCTACAGGGCGAATTGCAAAGTTTTTGCGGCGCATGGCTGCGTTGCAACTCTTTGGAATGGAATAACCATTCCGCATCGTTTCGCCTTGCCCTGCACTCCAAAAACCGCGCACTCCACCCTGTCCAACTGCCGGATTTAGGATAATGCCCAAGAAACTTTATATCAAAACCTTCGGCTGCCAAATGAACGAGTATGACTCGGAGAAGATGGCCGATGTGCTTCACGCTGCGCAGGGCATGGAAAAAACAGACGATCCTGCGGATGCTGACGTCATCCTTTTCAATACCTGCTCTGTGCGGGAAAAAGCCCAGGAGAAGGTATTTCACGACCTGGGTCGAGTCCGGTCTTTGAAAAAAAATAAGCCCGGCCTCCTCATTGGAGTGGGCGGTTGCGTTGCCAGCCAGGAAGGTGCAGAAATTGTAAAGCGCGCGCCCTATGTCGATCTGGTGTTCGGCCCTCAAACACTGCACCGGCTGCCCCAGTTGATTTCGGCACGCCAGGCTACCGGCCGCCCTCAGGTGGATATCTCTTTTCCCGAGATCGAAAAATTCGATCATCTGCCTCCGGCGCGTGTGGAAGGGGTCACCGCTTTTGTCTCGATCATGGAGGGATGCAGCAAGTATTGCAGCTTTTGCGTGGTCCCCTATACGCGGGGCGAGGAAATTTCTCGTCCGTTCGGCGATGTGCTGGAAGAGATCGCCGGGCTGGCAAGTCAGGGGATCAGGGAGGTAACTCTGCTTGGGCAGAATGTCAACGCCTACAGCAGTATGATGGATTATGGCGAAGAGGCTGAGGTTGCCGATTTTGCCTTACTGCTCGAATACATCCATGAAATTCCAGGTATTGAACGAATCCGGTATACCACATCCCATCCGAAGGAGTTTACCCGGCGCCTGACTAATGCTTATCAAGCACTACCCAAGCTGGTCAGTCACGTGCATCTTCCAGTCCAGTCTGGATCGGATCGGATCCTTGCCGCGATGAAACGCGGCTATACATCGCTGGAGTACAAATCCATCATACGCCGGCTGCGCGCTGCCCGGCCCGGCATTTCGCTTACCTCCGATATCATTATCGGTTTCCCGGGCGAAAGCGAAGCCGATTTTGCTGCTACGATGAGGCTGGTCGAGGAAATGAATTTCGATGATTCCTTCAGCTTCATCTATAGTCCGCGCCCCGGCACGCCCGCCGCAGATCTGCCCGATGATACCCCGTATGAGGTCAAGCTTGACCGACTGCAGTGTTTGCAGAAAAAGGTCGAGCAACAGGCGCAGGCGATCAGCCGGAGCATGGTCGGTACAATCCAGCGCGTCCTCGTGGAAGGTTCATCCAAAAAAAATGCCGATGAACTTTGCGGGCGCACAGATAATAATCGCATGGTGAACTTTCCCGGGCATCTTGAAAAGATAGGGCAATTCGTAAATGTGACCGTCACCGATGCTTTATCACACTCTTTACGAGGTGAAGTCGAGCAGGACTGAGGAGATTTCGAATAAAAATACGAAATCTTCATTTCTTGCAAACCACTTCTGTTACTGCCAGAATTAAGACATCACTTCGCATAATCACTGAGTCTTTGAAACCCCAACCCGTCGAAGTTTCCTTTTCCCCAGTCGATAACCAGCGCCTTGCCAATCTGTGCGGGGTTTTGGACGAAAATCTCAGGCAGATCGAAACCGTCCTGGACGTCACTATTGCGCGCCGGGGCGAATATTTTGTCTTACGCGGCAGCGCAGCCCGAACTTCACTTGCTTCAGAGGCACTGCAAAGATTTTATAGCCAGGCGCAGCATCACCTAAGCATCGAAGAGATTCAGCTTGGCTTGATTGAGGTGATGAACCCTCATTCGAAGAAGCACGGCTCGATCGAGGAGCGAACAAATGACGCACCGGAGCTGTCGCTGGTTACCCGCCGCAGCGACTTGCGCGGCAGGACGCCGCACCAGATCGAATATCTCCACCAGATACAAACCCATGACATTACTTTTTCCATCGGACCGGCGGGCACGGGAAAGACGTATCTTGCCGTGGCAAGCGCCGTGGATGCGCTGGAGCGCGGCATCGTGGCGCGCATCATGCTGGTGCGCCCGGCGGTTGAAGCAGGCGAGCGCCTGGGTTTCTTACCCGGGGATATGGTGCAGAAAGTAGACCCTTATTTGCGCCCTCTTTACGATGCGCTTTATGACCTGATGGGGTTCGACAAAACCAGCAAACAATTCGAGCGCAATGCAATTGAAGTTGCACCTCTTGCCTTTATGCGCGGGCGCACCCTGAATCAGTCATTTATCATACTTGATGAGGCGCAGAATACGACGCCGGAACAAATGAAAATGTTCCTGACTCGTATCGGCTTCGGTTCGAAGGCTGTCATAACAGGCGATATTACTCAGATTGATCTGGCGAAGCATCAGAAAAGCGGGCTGGTGGAGGCCAGGCAAATCCTGGAAAAAGTGCGCGGCATCGCTTTCACCTATTTCAGCGCAGAGGATGTGGTGCGGCATCCCCTGGTTCAGAGAATCGTGAATGCATATGAAAAGTACGAAAACCGGGGACAGCGGACCTGATTCTTCCGAAAAAGCCGTTCGCAGGAATGCAAGGCTGAAGTTGATCGTACAGTATGCTGTCCATCCGGCTGACGTGCCCGCGCGCGCTGAATTTCGCAAATGGGTTAAAGCAGCCCTGGCGCATGATGCGGAAATTGTGCTTCGTATCGTCGATGAAGCCGAAGGCCGCAGTCTCAATCGCGATTTTCGCGGGAAGGACTATGCCACCAACGTGCTGACGTTCGGTTATGGCGATGACCGGCCTCTTGCAGGAGACATTGTGCTGTGCGCCCCAGTGATAGAAAATGAGGCGCAGCAGCAACATAAAAGCCTTGACGCGCATTATGCCCACCTCGCAGTGCATGGGGTCCTGCATCTTCAGGGTTACGATCATGAGAATGATGCCGATGCTGCAATAATGGAGCGCCGGGAGATGGAAATTCTGGAACATCTGGGATACGGCGATCCCTACTATGCATCCACCGGCTAAGGAATTTCTTGGCAAGTCGGCTGAGGAATCGTTGGCTGAGGAATCGCTGAACAAGTGCCTCATTTTGGCGCTAGCGCACGCTTCTCAGGAAGCCCGATTGGCAACCGAGCCAGGGATTGCAGCGCTCATTCAGATGCGCGTCCAGTTTCCTGTTACAAAAAGAACGTTATAACGCATGGATGATCCTCCCAAGCCTCCCGGACTGCTTGAGCGCGTCAGTGCGCTGTTTCTGCGCGAACCGGGAGATCGCGAGCAACTGTTGGCTTTGCTGCGCTCCGCCTATGAGCGCAACCTGTTCGATTCAGAAGCGCTGAGCATGATCGAGGGCGTGATACAGGTTTCCGAAATGCAGGCCCGCGATATCATGATTCCACGTTCCCAAATGGATGTGATCGACATCGGCGAACCGGCGGACAAGTTTATCCGATTTGTTATCGAGAAGGCGCACTCACGCTTTCCAGTTACCGAAAACGATAAGAATAATGTTATTGGCATACTGCTGGCGAAGGACCTTTTGCGCTATCACTCGGGAGAGGAAGAGTTTAACGTGCGCGACATGCTGCGGCCCGTGGTATTCATCCCGGAATCCAAGCGGCTCAATGTGTTACTCAAGGATTTCCGCACCAATCGCAATCACATCGCTATCGTGGTGGACGAGTACGGCGGCGTTGCCGGACTGGTAACGATTGAAGACGTGCTGGAGCAGATCGTTGGCGACATCGAGGATGAGCACGACTTCGACGAAGCCGAAGACAACATCGTAAGAGATCCGGATGGATATTACCGCGTAAAGGCGATTACGGAAATTGACGATTTCAACGAGCGGCTTGGGGCGGGATTCAGCGACGTGGAATATGACACGGTCGGTGGTCTGGTATTGCACAAGTTCGGCCGGCTGCCCAAACGGGGGGAATCGGTAACTGTCGGCCAGTTTAAATTCACGGTGCTGCGAGCCGACAGTCGGAGGGTGTATACCCTGCTGGTGGAAAAAAATCCTGTGCAACCGGAGCAGCAGGAATAGAAGCCGACTTAGGCCAAACCTGAGAAAGGGGTTCTCAAATCATGATATTGTGAATGACGCAAAGTGCAGTCTGGACGCGAACCCATCATCCGAGCCGCCAGAGGTGGAAGTAGTCATCGAGATTCCTCGCGGATGCTTTCTCAAGCGGGGATCCACGGGTAATATTGACTTCGTTTCACCTCTACCATGCCCATATAACTATGGCTCAGTGCCCGACTACCTTGGCCTCGACGGCGACCTTCTGGATGCGCTGGTACTTGGCCCGCGTTTGCCGCTGGGTACAAGGATTCGGGCCAGAGCTTGGGGTGCGGTAACCTTGACCGATCGAGGCATGAAAGATGACAAACTCATATGCAGTGACCACTTCCCGGATGCAAGGGAACGCCAGAGGATACTGCAGTTTTTTAATTTCTACGCGAGGTGCAAGGGGATATTGAACATATGGCGGGGGCGCCCGGGACGTAACGCCTGCGAGGGCTGGTATGAAGCATCCCAGGCATTGGCCCGAGCGCGGCTGCGAAATAAGTGTTAACAGACCCTGGCATTTCAGAAATACCCATTCGAAGCTGATTTGAACGTCCTCTACCTCTTTCCGGCAAGCCCCGCGTTACATTAATCGACCAAGTAATTTTTTTGCCAAGCCCCGCTGAGCGTGGCAGAATTGCGCCCCCTTCCAGTTAACCTTAATTGCCTTTTTTCATGCCTCTTCTCGCTCTCGAAAAAGCCTGTCTCGCCTTTGGGCATCACGCGTTACTGGATCAGGTAGATCTGCAGCTTGATCCCGGCGAACGTGTAGGCCTGATTGGCAGAAACGGCGGCGGCAAATCCAGTTTGCTGCGCCTATTGGCGAATGAAACAGAACCTGATGACGGGAGAGTCTGGCGCGCGTCCTCATTACGGCTGGCTTATGTGTCCCAGGAGCCTGAACTGGACCCTGCCCTCACAGTATTCCAGGAAGTGTCCAAAGGGTTGGGCGAAATCAGTCAGGTGCTGCTCAATTATCATGATACATCCCATCTCCTGGGCGAGAGTACGGAGGATAGGGGAGATGAGGGGAATACCGAAGCGCTTCTTTTACGCCTCCAGAATTTGCAGACGGAGCTCGAAGCCCAGGATGGCTGGCGGATTCAGGCCAGGGTGGAAACGGCCATTGACAAGCTTGATTTGCCCGCCGATGCGGTAACAGGGGAACTATCCGGCGGCCAAAAAAAGCGTGTGGCGCTGGCTCGCGCTCTGGTGATATCACCGGACGTGCTGCTACTGGATGAGCCGACCAACCATTTGGATTTTTCTTCCATCGAATGGCTCGAAGGGCTCCTGAAGAGCTTTGCCGGGACCGTACTGTTTGTTACTCACGACCGCCGCTTCCTGAATAATGTGGCAACGCGGATCATTGAACTGGACCGGGGCAAACTGACCAGCTTTCCCTGCGGTTTTGCAGAGTATCAGCGAAGAAAAATGGAAATGCTGGAAACCGAAGCCACCCATTATCAGAAATTCGATAAGGTGCTGGCACAGGAAGAAATCTGGATACGCAAGGGAGTTCAGGCGCGTTGCACCCGTAATGAGGGCAGGGTGCGTCGGCTGGAAACGCTGCGACTCGAGCGCGCGGCACGCCGTGAACGGGCGGGAACGGTAAATCTCAATGCGGAAGAAGGATCAAGGTCAGGCCGACTGGTAGCTGAGCTGGAGCATGTTACAAAGGGCTATGGCGGCGATAAGCCCTTCATCAATGACTTTTCCTGCCGGATCATGCGCGGTGATCGAATCGGATTGCTGGGGCCGAACGGCGCCGGGAAATCTACCCTGTTAAAACTGATATTGGGAGAAGTGCAACCGGATAGTGGCAGCATCAGGCAGGGAACCAAGCTCGCCGTAGCGTATTTCGACCAGATGCGCGAGCAGTTGAATGGCGAGGAAACGCTGGTAAATACCATAAGCCAAGGCTCGGATTTTATCGATATCGGGGGAACCAGAAAGCATGTCATAAGTTACCTCGAAGATTTTCTGTTTGCGCCCGAGCGAGCGCGGTCGCCGGTAAAAACGCTTTCCGGCGGCGAACGCAATCGCCTGCTGCTTGCGCGCCTGTTTACCCGTCCTGCCAATGTTCTGGTTCTCGATGAACCCACCAATGATCTGGATATCGAAACATTGGAACTGCTTGAGGTAATGCTGCAAAGTTATTCCGGCACTTTGTTCCTCGTGAGCCATGATCGGGAATTTCTCGATAACGTGGTTACGCAGGTCATCGCCTTCGAGGGGGATGGCATACTCAGGGAGTATGTGGGCGGTTATGAGGAATGGGCGCGGGTGAAACGTGAAGGTCTTCAAAAATCACTGCTACCGCCGCCTAAACTGCCTGCGGCCAAACCTTCGCCTGAAGCTCCGCGTGTTAAAAAACATGAGCCAGCCGCCCGTGTAAGACTGGGTTACAGGGAAACGCGCGAACTCGACGAACTGCCCGCAAAGATTGAGGTTCTGGAGCGGGAACAGGCGGACATTACCCGGCGGTTAGGTTCGCCCGATATTTATCGCGATAATCCCGATCAGGCCAGAGGCTTGCAAGAACGCTATGCGGCTCTCGAGGGTGAACTCATGAATTATTTGACTCGATGGGAAGAACTGGAAGCAAAACGTGCGGCAGGCGGACAGAAAGTATAATGATAAGTTCCCGTATGGGCTGTTACTTTATTCGTTGACCAGGAATGGCACATCGTTTAGAGTCGCTCTTTTTGAAAAAAGAGGGCACTAATAATGAAACGACCAGCGATAGTGAGTGTAGTTGCGTGGGGTCTGCTCCTCGCATTATCCAGTACCGCCCAAGCATCCGGCGATCCCGCCGCGGGAAAGGAAAAGAACCAGATGTGCATTGGTTGTCACGGAATCGAGGGATACCGGACATCTTTTCCCACAGTCTATCAGGTTCCACGGCTGGGTGGCCAGCATGCCGAGTATATCGTCAAGGCGCTGGAAGCCTATAAAACTGGCGCACGCAACCACCCGAGCATGAAAGGTATTGCCGCCACGCTATCCACGAAGGATATGGAAGATTTGGCCGCTTATTACGCCACTTCCGGAAAATAACCACTCATCGCAAGGAAGCCTCATGAAAAATTTCATTATTGCCGCGGCAAGCGGCGCCTTACTGCTGATTTCCACTCAGGGAATGGCAGGCAATATTGAAGCTGGCAAGAAAAAAGCGGCTGAGGTCTGTGCCGCTTGCCATGGTCCGGACGGCAACAGTCCCGCTCCGGCTTTTCCAAAATTGGCCGGGCAGTACGCCAGCTATATCGAAAAATCCCTGAACGAATATAAATCAGGTGTTCGCAAGGATCCCATCATGGCTGGCATGGCCGCGCCCCTGAGCAAGGAAGATATCGAGAACCTTGCAGCCTTTTTTGCCAGCCAATCCGGGCTAAATACAAAGTTTTGATCGGAAATACCTCTGAATAGACCCGGATGTGGCCTTAACAGCGGCCTTGGGATTTCAGAGAAGCTGGCGTATCGTTTGTGGTGCTGATTTGACCGGACGCTTGGCACCGGCAGGAATTTGCTGCATTCAATCGGACTGGGCATTCATTCCAGATTGATTGGGTCAGTGTTCCCGTCGGTCCAGGCACTCAAAATATACCGACGCGTCCATCCCCGACTGATTTCGCTGCGCTTGCCAGATCATTTCCGCGAGACACTCCATCATTCTATGGATTGCAGCATGCTCGTTGCCCGTTTTCGCCAGTAAACGCTCGAATCGCAGGCGAATCCCGATGGGCTGGTCTATCGAAAGCTGCTCCTTGATGGCGATATGCATGCCCATATGCAGAAACGGGTTGATATCGCCCATCTCCGGCACGTAGTCCTTGTCCTGGTAGCGCTCAACATCCTCAAGCACAGCCTGATATTCAGGATGCAGCAAGATCACTTCAAGCGCCATATTTTCCATCGCTGATAACATTTCGCGCTCCCGGTACTTGCGCCATGTGTCAAAGAAGAATTGGCGCGCCTGTTCTCTTGAAGGATTAAACATTCGAGGGATTAAAGGGAACGTGTCTTTTCCTCATATTCGCACAGGTCATTGATAATGCATATAGGGCATTTCGGCTTCCTGGCTACACACACATAGCGTCCGTGCAAAATAAGCCAGTGGTGGGCATCGTGCCGAAACTCCTCCGGGACGCTTTCCAACAACTTATGTTCCACCTCGCGCACGGTTTTGCCGCGGGCAATACCGGTTCGGTTGGAAACACGAAAAATATGCGTATCCACCGCGATGGTAGGTTCACCGAATGCTGTATTCAGCATCACATTGGCGGTCTTCCGGCCGACCCCCGGCAATTTTTCCAGTTGTTCCCGGGTCCGCGGAACTTCTCCCCCATACTCTTGGATGAGTAGGGCACATGTGGCAAGAATGTTCTTTGCCTTGGTTTTATATAAGCCGATACTCTTGATATATTCCTGTAGGCCACCTTCCCCCAGCGCCAGTATTTTTTCCGGAGTATTTGCCTTGGAGAACAATTTGCGTGTTGCCAGATTCACCCCTTTATCGGTCGCCTGTGCCGAGAGAATCACCGCTATCAGCAATTCGAAGGGTGACCCATACTCCAACTCGGTAGTGGGATGAGGATTGGCCGCCTTGAAGCGGGTGAAGATTTCCCTGAGTTTGCGTGAATTCATGAGCTGGGACGATGGCTTTCAGTTTTTGGCTTCCTGGTTCTTAGCTTCTTGTTGTACCGTTATTTCCGTTATTTTTGTCATTTATTCTGGCTCGAGCAGCCCTCGCCCGCTCCAGCGCTGCCTGGATCACCGCTTTTTTAATATTTACAGTTTCGGAAGAACTCTCCGCACAGCCATTTATACGTTTTTCCGCTTTGGCTTCATGGACAAGCTTTTTATCCCGCTCTTTTTTCTCACGCTCAAGCCTTTGCAACCTGAACCGGTGGCGTACACGTGCACGATCCGCAGCTTTCCTTTCGTCCTCTTCGGTCGAATACCCGCGTGAGGTAACGTGGGATTGGGAATCTCCGCCACTAGCTGGTACCTTAGCTGATACCTTAGGTGGAACCATGCTGATGCAATCCACGGGGCATGGAGCGACACATAACTCGCAACCGGTGCACTCTTCGGTCATCACCGTATGGGCCTGTTTGGCTGCGCCAACGATAGCATCTACCGGACAGGCCTGGATACAAAGCGTGCAGCCTATACAGGCCTGCTCATTGATGAGCGCGATGGCTCTCGGTTTTGGAAAACCATGAGCGGTATTGAGCGGCTTCGGGCTCACCTCCAGCAATTGTGCCAGCTTGCGAATACCCCGCTCTCCACCGGGAGGGCATTGATTAATATTCGCCAGACCTTCGGCAATCGCCACCGCATAAGGCCGGCAGCCGGCGAAGCCGCACTGACGGCATTGGGTTTGCGGCAAAATACCATCTATTGACACTATGAGCTGATCTTTTGTCATATCGAACCCGAACCTGAAACCTGCCCGTTCGAGGCACACAGCACCTGCCCGATCTCGCGCACCAGATGAGGCCCGCGGTAAATCAGACCACTATAGAGCTGTACCAGGCTTGCACCCGCCTCGATTTTTTCCCGCGCATCAGCCGCACACATGATACCGCCGGCAGCAATGATAGGAAGGGCTCCCCCGAGCGCTGCGCTTAATTGGCGGACCACCAGCGTGGCTTTATGTTTGAGTGGGACACCACTCAGCCCGCCTGCCTCGTTCGCATGAGGCAGTCCTTCGATACCTGACCGGGACAGGGTTGTGTTAGTGGCAATAACGCCATCAATTTGATGCGCCAGAAGCAGCGCCCCGATGGATTCGATCTGCGACGGTTCCAGATCAGGAGCGATCTTTACTGCCAGGGGCGTATATTTGCCATGTTCGTCAGCCAGTCTGCTTTGGCTGGATTTCAGCGTGGCAAGCAAACGATCCAGCTCTTCGGTGTTTTGCAGTTGCCGCAGTCCCGGCGTATTGGGTGAAGAAATATTGATAACAATATAATCGGCGTAGCCATATATTTTCTGGAGGCACGCCAGGTAATCATCCGCCGCTTTTTCGACGGGCGTATCGAAATTCTTGCCAATGTTGATGCCAAGTATGCAATTGTAATTCGAACGCCTGACATTCGCCACCAGGCTGTCGATACCGCGATTATTGAACCCCATGCGATTGATGATGGCGTTTGCCTGTGGAATACGGAATAGACGCGGTTCAGGATTTCCGGGCTGGGGACGGGGCGTAACTGTGCCAATCTCGATAAACCCGAAGCCAAGCGACGCCAGCGCTTCGATATGTTCGCCATTCTTGTCCAGCCCGGCAGCAAGGCCCACAGGATTGGGGAAGGTCAAACCCATCACGCTGCGCGGCTGGCAAGCTATGGGATTATGGGTTAGCAAGCCAAACCGGCGGGCTTTCTCCATTCCCGCAAAGGTAACGCGGTGAGCCGTTTCAGGATCGAGCTTGAATAATAACGGACGCAGCAAGGAATAAAGCATGCGATATTGTACAGTGCAGAGGATGCCTAACCGCATTTATGACGATCTCTTGCCCCAAGGGGGATAGACCGGCCTATAGGAAGTCCCGGCTGCATTGATGACGCCCCTTGCCCGAAGCTGCGCTCAGGGCGTTCTCTGGGAAGCTGGGAAGGGGGAAAGGCAGTGGTCTGAACGAAATTTTGAATCCGGCTGGCGATTTGTTTATCATCCACATTCATTATTAGCGGGGTTTTGCATGAAGCTGACTATTTTTTTTATTACTGCCGTTCTTTCAACAATTCTGAGCGATCCCGCTCATGCCATGAGCCAATGGGACAAGCTCAATAATGAGGTGGAAACGCTTTATCAGCAGGGGGACTATAACCGCGCTATCTCGGTAGCGAAGAAGGCCTTGCAGGCGGCCGAACGTGAACTGGATCCGGCTCACCCAGCGGTTGGGACAAGCCTGAACAGCCTTGCATTGCTGTATAACGCCCAAGGCCAGTATGCACAGGCCGAGCCGCTGTTCAAGCGCGCCCTGACAATTTTTGAGAAATCGCCCGGGCCGGAAAGCCCGGAGGCGGCAGCGGCTTTGAACAATCTCGCGATGGTTTACAGAAAGCAGGGACAATACGAGCAGGCTGAGCCGTTATATCAACGTGCGCTGGCCATTGATGAGAAAGCGTTCGGGTTAGAGCATCCCGACGTGGCGATAAGCCTGAATAACCTGGCGCAGCTATATCAGGCACAGGAACAGTATGCACAGGCTGAACCGCTCCTAAAGCGTGCCATAGCGATTCTGGAAAAGGCGCTGGGACCCAATCATCCCAACGTGGCGATGAGCCTCAATAACCTTGCCCTGCTATATACTGCTCAGAAACAGTATTCGGAAGCTGAGCCTCTTTTCAAACGGGTATTTGCGATTTCAAAAAAAACTTTCGGCCCGGATCATCCGAATGTGGCTTTAAGCTTGAATAATTTGGCCGGAATGTACCGGGATCAGGGAAAGTATCCGTATGCCGAGCCGCTTTTCAAAAAAGCGCTGGCAATTTCGGAAAAAACACTGGGACTGGATCATCCCGATGTCGCAACGGGCCTCGAAAACCTTGCTCAGCTCTATCGGGACATTGGCTATCCCGGGAAAGCCGAACCGCTGGCTAAACGCGCAACCACTATACGCCAGCTAAATAATAATCCTCGATAAGCCTGGCTACCCGAACCGATAACGAACCCGATAAGTTGGTCCGGGGACCAGCACGCCGGACGCTACAGATCGCTGCCGGTCAGTGATTCCCACTGACCTCCAATCAAACCCTGCAGTGGCCTGAATCCGGCTTTGTACGCCATTTTTCCGCTTTCCTTGATCCAGTATCCAAGATATAGATAGGGAAGCTTCAATTCAAGGCATAGCTGCACTTGCCATAGGATGTTATACGTGCCAAAGCTTGCGCCCGGCAGGTCGGGGTCAAAAAATGTATAGACCGACGATATCCCGTCCGGCAGCTCATCAATGATGCTGATCATGCGCAACTGGCGATTTTCATGAAACTCGACCAGCCGTGAATTGACATTGCTTGGCAGTAAAAAATGGCGATATTGCTCACGGCTGTCGCGATCCATCCCGCCGCCGCTATGGCGCCGCGCCTGATAGCGCAGGTAAAGCGCATAGTGATCCGGGTGATAATATAAATCGTGCTGCGTTGCGACCAGGTTCTGATGCCTCTTCCAGGAACGGCGCTGGGAACGCCTGAGCATCAATTCATCTACAACAATGCGCACCGGTACGCAGGCACGGCAGTGATCGCAGTAAGGCCGGTAGGTAAAGGCGCCGCTGCGGCGAAAGCCTGCCTGTACCAGTTCACCGTAGACGCTGGTGTCGATGAGGTGGCTGGGAGTCGCAACCTGGGATCGCGCCAATTGGTCCGGCAGATAGCTGCAGGGATACGATGCAGTCGTGTAGAACTGCAATACGGAAGAAGGGAGATCATTCAACTGACTCATGGCCAAAATACCATTTCTCGACTCGTCCAGGATAGTTTACCAATTCTTTCAATTTTTCACTAAATTCATTGCGTGAAATTTCTCTCGCGCCTAAGGATGCCAGATGCGCTGTTTTCATCTGGCAGTCAATCATACTGAACCCCCAGCGTTCCAGTTGCCACACAAGATGAACCAGCGCGATTTTGGACGCATTGGAAACACGGGAAAACATCGATTCGCCGAAAAACATCCTTCCGAGGGAAACCCCATACAGGCCCCCGATCAATTCGCCGTTCATCCAGACTTCGACAGAATGGGCCAAACCCATTTCATGCAATGCATTGTAAGCCATGAGCATGTCCTCATGGATCCAGGTACCGGGGCTTCCTTTGCGGGACTCGGCACACGCGCTGATAACCTCCTGGAAAGCGCTGTCTGTGCGAATTTCATAATCCATGTTCTTCAGAGTTTTTCTGAGCGATCGCGATATCTTGAGTTCGCCTGTAAAAAGCACCATGCGTGGATTAGGACTCCACCACAAAATGGGGTCATCTTCATTGAACCAGGGAAAAATACCGAGGCGATAGGCCTCCAGAAGTCGCCGAG
>DATJHX010000203.1:0-14461 GCA_035493655.1 Nitrosospira sp. | reverse complement strand
CGGGCAAGGGTGGAACATGTGTTCCGGGTGATCAAGCTCCAATTCGGATTCACCAAGACCCGCTATCGGGGCCTGATGAAGAACACCGTCCAGGTGAACATGCTGGTGGGGCTGGCGAATCTGTACTTGCTGAGAAGGCGGTTGATGGCCGCCTGAGGGCCAAAATACGTCCGCTATGCCCTAAGGCGGACAATGAAACCGAAAAACAGGGCGACTCGGCAGTGAAATAGGGCCGGAAAATAACTGACTGGTTGGGCTGTCGTCAAAAAACGGCAGCAGCCCGCTTAAATCTGGAAATCGCTATTTGTTCAGCGATTCCCTAGGTAACATATTTCTTTTTTGTACAAGCATGGGTTTATTGAGAGCCACAGGGTATACATCCGCAACGGCAGTCTCCCTATCGTCGGCTTTCACGCTGGTTTTCTCACGCCCGATCCTCCCATCAGGTTACGCATCACCCAGCTCCAAAAATCTTGTTATTCATGGACTCTACTACGCGGGCGGTATGCCCTTCGCTCAGATGAGCATAACGCTTGACCATTTGCAAAGTCTTGTGTCCCAGCACTTCTGCGATTTCTGCCAGACTGGCGCCATTCATGGCAAGGTATGAGGCGGCGCTGCGGCGCAAATCGTGGAAGCGAAAGTCTCGGACATCGGCCTTCTTGAGTACGGCTTCCCAAGGCGTTCGTAAATCAATGGGCTTTTGTGGCTTTTGTGGTCGGTTTTCCCTGGCGGGAAAAAGTAGATTGCTATCTATCCGCCGCACTTTGCCCAGTTCTTTGAGCAGTTCCAAAGCATGGCCGGTAATAGCCACGGCGTGGCGCTCGCCATTCTTGGTTTCATGCAGGGTCGCACGCCCCCGGTTCAAGTCCACATCATCCCAGGTCAAACCCATGATTTCGCCATGGCGCATACCCGTAGATAGCGCCAGCACGACCATAGGGTATAAAAAAGGATTACTGGATTCCTTGCAGGCTTTTAATAAGCGATGGCGTTCGTCGTCTGAGAGAAACCGTACACGACCCCGTGATTCTCTTGGCTTGGTGACTTTGCGCATGGGGCTGTCATCGATCCAGCCCCATTCCTTGACCGCGATACTGAACGACGATGGTCATCTGATGCTGCCAATTTTGCGCCAAGCAAAAGATAATATTCCTGACCTATATCCTCGCGAGGCGCTTTCACTTTTGCATGCCGTATTGCCGGAAAATGTTTCGGCTTGGCCTTATGGCCTCAAAGATTGGCTTGCGCGAATAAGTGAGGCCGATAGCAATCTAAAGATCGATGAGAAATTTTTGGAATTGAAAAGGAAATGGGATTCTCGCTAAATTCAGTTGCATTTTCTTTTCTTGAACTGTTTCCATGAGGCGCCCCTTTAATGCCCCATAAATTAAATTCTCAGATTTTTATTGAAGACATTTTTTCAGTAACTATTTGATTTTTGGTGCCCGGAGCCGGAATCGAACCGGCATGGGCGATTAAGCCCGAGGGATTTTAAGTCCCTTGTGTCTACCAATTTCACCATCCGGGCGGATGGATGCTTACTTGGCAATCCGGCTGACTCAGCCGAATTCGATGAGTCGTTTACGGCGGCTATCTTATCATAGTGCCGCCCAGCACGATGCAGCAGAGGCTGCACGAAAGTGCCCGATATGAGCATCCGGCGGCCCGTGTTCCGGGCGGATACTCGAAACACCGCAATGAGCTGGTAATCTCTCAACCCGCATTCCTACCGCTGCGTTCGCGGCATAAACTGAAGCTAACCCTTTTTTTGAACTAAAAACTACCGTTATTCAAAGGATAAGCCTGGGCGGCGGCTTTATATACTACTTGCACAAGCCACAACTGGTTTTAGCCTGATCTGATGCCAACGTCAGCAGTAAGGCATAAGGATCAATGGCTTTAACAAGTAGTCTGTCAGCGATCCTTTTTTTTAACCAATTCGATCAACCGGATGCTGTCATAAGTTAACAGGTACAAACAGGTACAAGATGTTCCTTTCAACTATCCAGCCGCCCAATCCTGAGGCTCAAATCAAAAGCCGCCCGCACCTTCCTTTCTACTACGCGCATTCCCGCTGGATAGTAGCCGCCCTGACCTTTTCCGTCTTTCTGTCCATAACCATCGGAAGCTGGTCGGTTATCAAAAATCTTCAGGAGCGAGACGCGAATAACCGCTTTGATACGGTCGTGTCGGAGGTTGCGGACAAAATCAGGCATCACTTTTCGGGTTATGAGCAGGTATTGAAGGGCGCTTACGGATATATGCTTGCCTCCGGTTCCGTCTCGCGCGAAGAATGGCGAACATATGTCAATGCGCTGCTTCTGGACGACAGCTATCCCGGAATCCACGGCGTGGGCTTTGCCAAGTACGTTCGCCCAGCGGAAATGGCCGCGCATCTCCACTCGGTTCGCGCCGAAGGATTTCCTGAATACACAATCTGGCCAGATGCCCACCGCGAAGAATACACGTCGATCATATATCTGGAACCCTTCTCGGGGCGAAACCTTCGCGCGTTCGGGTACGACATGTTTTCGAATCCCGTCCGGCAGGCCGCTATGTCTCGCGCAAGGGATTCCGGTGAAATCACGCTTTCAGGCAAGGTAAGACTCGTCCAGGAAACCAGCGAAGATATCCAGGCAGGCTTCCTTATGTATATCCCCTTCTATGGGCAGGCAGGACTGCCTCAAACGCTCGCCCAACGGCGCTCGTCACTTGTCGGTTATAGTTATGCGCCATTCAGGATGAATGATTTCATAAGAGCGGTTCTTCGCACCGAGCTGGATGATCTTGAGCTGAGGATTTTTGATAGCCCCGCAATCGCGCAAGATGCGCTGCTTTTTGACAGCAGTAAAAACTCACCAGGAGCCGTGTCCTCCCCGCAGTTCAGCCGAACAACCGTCCTGTCCCTTTACGGCCAGACATGGACGATCGAGGCGGTCTCGCGTCCCGGGTTTGAAAATGCTGTAAGTAGCCAGGAGCCTCAACTCGTATTGTTGGGTGGAATCCTGGTAAGCATTCTGACCGCCATTGTTTCATTCATGCTCTCGGTGAATAAAGAGAAGGTCGCAGCCCTGGCCCATGCAAATGTGGAATTGTTATCGGCCATCGAGGAACAGCGGATTGCCACCCGAGCCCGCCAGGAAGCCGACATTCGCATCCGCCAGCAGGCCTCGCTGCTCGATAAGGCAACAGACGCCATTATCGTCCGGGATGCCGATCATCGGATTCAGTTCTGGAATCACGGCGCCCAGCGGCTTTACGGATGGAAACCGGAAGAGGTGATCGGCAGATCCATAGAAGAAGTGCTTTATCGCGAGACCAAGCGTTTCCGTGAAGCAACCCAACGGGTGGTGAACGAAGGCGAATGGCGCGGCGAAATTATACAGCGACGCAAGGATGGCAGCGTGTTGACAGCCGAGGCGCATTGGACACTGGTTGCGGATGATGACGAACGACCTCATTCCGTTCTGGCGATCAATACCGATATCACCCAACGCAAAATGGCGGAGAAGGAAATACGGCATCTTGCGTTTTACGACTCCCTGACGGGTCTGCCGAACAGAGCGCTCTTGCTGGATCGTCTGCGGCAGGCTCTGGCGGGTAGCACGCGCAACCGGCAGACCGGGGCACTACTGTTCATTGATCTGGATAATTTCAAGCTGCTCAATGACACCCTCGGCCATGATTTTGGCGACATGCTGCTTCGGCAGGTCGCGCCCCGCCTTATCTCCTGCGTGCGTGATGGAGACACAGTAGCCCGGCTGGGCGGCGATGAGTTTGTAGTCATACTGGTCGGCAATTTTAGTGAGCATCCCGGGGAAGCGGTTGCCCAGATAAGAACCATTTGCGAAAGAATTCTGGCTGCTTTCAGCCAGCCTTTCAGCTTGGGGTCCTATAAACATCACAGCACGCCCAGTATTGGCATTGCCCTTTTCAACGATCAGTCGTCAGCAATGGATGAGCTACTGAAACAGGCTGATCTCGCCATGTATCAGGCCAAGGCGTCGGGGCGTAATTCGATATGTTTCTTCAATCCGGATATGCAAGCGGAAATGAATGCTCGCATCGTTCTGGAATCGGATCTGCATAAAAGCTGGGAGAGGAATGAGTTTGTCCTCCATTACCAACCTCAAGTGAACGGGGAAAGGGTAATTGGCGCTGAAGCACTGGTTCGATGGCAGCATCCCAGACGGGGTTTGCTGTCGCCAGCGGAATTTATTCCTCATGCCGAGGAAACCGGACTGATCCTGCCCTTGGGGAGTTGGGTGCTGGAAACGGCGTGCGCCCAGTTAGCGGCTTGGGCGAACGAACCGGCTATGGCGCAGCTTAACCTTGCTGTTAATGTGAGCCCCCGCCAGTTCTGTCAGCCAGACTTTGTCGAGCAGGTGCTCTCGATACTTGACCATACGGGCGCCAACCCACAGAAACTCAAGCTTGAACTGACCGAAAGCTTATTGCTAAAGAACATGGACGAGACTGTCGTCAAAATAGCTGCCCTCAAGGCGAAGGGCGTCGGTTTCGCTCTGGATGACTTCGGCACCGGTTACTCATCTCTCTACTACTTGAAGCGCCTTCCGCTAGATTGGGTGAAGATCGATCAATTTTTCGTACGGGACGTGCTGACGAATCCCAATGACGCGACCATTGTACGGGCCATCATACTCCTCGGAAGAAGCATGGGATTGGAAGTGATTGCCGAGGGCGTGGAAACCGAGGCGCAGAAGTCCTTCCTCGCACAGCACGGCTGCAATGCTTATCAGGGATACCTGTTTAGTCCGCCGCTCGCTTCAGACGAGTTTGGCGAGCTCATTCGACGAAGAACTGCCACCGAGATCGGGCAGTAGTTGTAGGATAGGTGCATTGGAACGTGACCCATCAATAAAGGGCAACGGTTAGGAATGATGGGTTTCACTACGTTCCACCCATCCTACAAACTTAGCCACCTTTATCATCGGCCGAGTTCAGTGAACTTGTACAGCGAAGAACAACATAGACGGCCGCAACATAAATGGCCGACGGGCCGGCCCGCCCCACTTCCACCTGAGAAAACACCTGCCAACATCCTGCAGGCCGCGGCGGGCGAAACCGCAGAGGTCCGCCCCCCTTTCATGACAACCTCAATCAGACTTCCCGGAAATTAAACGCGGTCCGAACTAAACCAGATTCCGCCGGAGAAACACGCTTAGAGCAGCCAGGCCCGCCAGTAGCATTGCATACGTCTGTGGTTCCGGGACAGGTGCCAGGAATCCACGAATCTCTCCAACCGGAAAGTCGGTGGTGTGAATGTTCGAGTAGGCAGTGCCATTGTCCAACCCGGATACCAATGCGGCAAATGCTCCGCTAACCGTGCCACCGTGGGCAGCAACGAAATCCGGGTTGTAATTCGTCGCGAATGTCATATTAAAAGTAGTATCGTAAGATCCGGACGTTACACCTAGAGGAAAGTTCGGAAAGGTAGGAACGGCTGTAGCAACCATTGCTGTGCCGGTGTCAGGCGTAGATGTGCAGCAATGGATGTGCGCGGCTTTGGTATTGCTCGTAAGCCCACTAAAACTTTCCTGAACCCGCATCGTAACATGATCAGTGTCTACCGTGACTGTTGCCGAACCCAGCCCTGGAGACGTATTTGGAGGCGCCTCGCTGGGGCCGTTCAGCTCGGCCTTGTATACGACCTCCTTAGCAGCGGCTGGCATGGCGGCCACTGCCGCAAAAATCCCTGCTGTAAATAAGATATTCAGCTTCATGTCGTCTATCCTTTTAAGGGTGAGTTAGGCTGCCAGTCCGGCAGAATTGGATAAAGCGTTAAGCGGCCTTGCTGTTCTGCTTATTACATCTTAGACGCTTGTGCTGGTTTTTCAATAGTCCATTATTCTTATAATGGTTCCCCACGCAATCACCTCAACTCTGACTGAAGCTTACCTTCCATCAGAAGGGTGAGCTTTGAGCGAAAATCAGGGAAAAAGATTTTTCCACTTCAGGTTCATGCATTACTATTAATAACCCCCTGCTCTCCAGATGGAGTTGCTTAGGGGAGTTTTGGGGAGTTTGTTTAGGAGAAGTTCTCCGGATGAAGTTTGGGATGAGGTTGTTTTAAGGGGGGGTTGGGAAGAACTGGAGGTTTTACTCGGGTTTTACTCGTTATATGCTAAAAAATTTGACTATCAAATCGCGCCTGATCTTTCTCCTTTCCTTCCTGGTGGCCTTCCTGCTGGGCGTGCAGATGTTCGGCCTCTTTGGAATGAGTAGTGCAATCGACGGATTGAAAACGGTTTATCAAGATCGCGTCATCCCGCTCAAGCAGGTGGGGCGCATCGAGTCGCTTTTACTGCACAACCGTGTTGCCCTTACGGCGACGCTGCTGACGCCCACACCAGAAGTAATCGAAAAAAATACCACTATTATCGAAAAAAATATCGACGAAATGACCAGGGCGTGGGTGACTTACACGACGACTTACCTGACTCCGGAAGAAAACAGGTTGGCGGCGGACTTTGCTGACCATAACCGAGCGTTTATCATTGAAGGCATGAACCCGGCAGTGGATGCCTTGCGCGCAAATAAGATCGAGGAAGCGCATCGCATTCTTGTGGAGAAGGTTCGCCCCCTATATCAGCCGGTCCATGACAACATTCATAAGCTCGTCGCACTTCAGCTCAGCGAAACCCGACAGGAATATAATCAGGAGCAGGAGCGCTACTGGACTATTCGCAACATTTTTATCGCCTCCATAATCGTTGTGCTGGTGTTGGTGGTATTGTCCAGTCTGATTCTTTTAGGTGCAGTTTTTCGCCCGCTGGAGGATGTGGTAAGAATTGCCCGTGGCATTGCTGCAGGCAATTTTTCACAGGAATTCGAAATTCATTCGAATGACGAGATCGGTCAGCTCATGCGCGCCCTGAAGGAAATGCGGGACAGCCTGGTGGAAACCATAGGCCAGGTACGTGCAAGCGAAGCGCATACACGTGCGTTATTGAGCAATATGATCGACGGCGTAGCCTCGATTGACGAGCAGGGCGTAATTAGATCGTTCAATCCAGCCGCCAGGAGGATTTTTGGTTATGATGAAAACGAAATAATCGGGCAAAATGTGCGGGTGCTGTTTCCCCCGCAGGAGCAAGCGCAGGAACAGGGTCAGAAACAGGAGCCCGTACAGGATCAATACCTTGATTATTTCAAGAATTATCCTGCAATGAGAAGCCTTAAAGGCCGGGGCATACCAACCGAAGTGACTGGCGTGCGGAAAGATTGTACGGTATTCCCGATGGACCTTGCCGTGGTAGAGATGCAAGATGGCGATCATGATATGTTTGTCGCTATCATGCGGGACATCAGCGAGCGCAAGTTGGCCGAGGAACAGAAAGCCCGCCTGATGGACGAACTGGAAAGCGCTAACGAAGAACTGAGAAGCTTCGCCTACGTGGTATCCCACGATTTGAAAGCGCCGCTGCGCGCCATTGGCGCCTTGGCGGACTGGCTTTCGACAGACTATGCAGCCAAGTTTGATAACGAAGGCAAGGAACACATGCGCCTGCTCGTCAGCCGCGTGCATCGCATGGGCAACCTGATCGATGGTATTTTGGAATATTCACGTGTAGGGCGTGTTAGAGAAGATTTGGTCGGGGTGAACGTTGACCAGGTGGTGCATGAGGTAATTGAGCTCATTGCGCCGCCGACAAATGTTACTATAAGGATTGAAAATCCTCTGCCTATGGTAGTAGCGGAACGAACACGCATTCAGCAGATATTTCAAAACCTGCTTTCCAACGCAATTAAATACATGAATAAGCCCCGCGGCGAAATACGGATAGGCTGTAGCGCGGAAGGCGAAAAGTGGAAATTCAGCGTAAGCGATAACGGGCCCGGCATTGAGCCGCGGCACTTCGAGAGAATTTTTCAGTTGTTTCAAACCCTCGCGCCACGCGACCGGATAGAGAGCACCGGTGTAGGCCTGGCCCTGGTAAAGAAAATCGTCGAAATGTATGGTGGAGATATCTGGCTGGAATCAACGCCAGGCGCGGGCAGTACCTTTTATTTTACCCTACCCCAAACTGAAGTAATTGCAAACACAACTAAAGGAAAGGAAACGTGAAAGTCACCAATAAACCCATTCTCCTGGTAGAAGACGATCAAGTGGACACGATGACGGTCAAGCGCGCCCTGAAGGAGATTCATGTAACCAACCCGCTTGTACATCTGGAAAACGGGGAGGAAGCGGTCCATTACTTGCGCGATGGGGAACGGGAAAAACCATGCATTATTCTGCTCGACCTGAATATGCCGATCATGAATGGGATTGAATTTCTGCAGGTGGTGAAACACGATGACTATTTGAGGCGCATTCCCGTGGTCGTGTTGACGACCTCGGAGGAACAGCAGGATAAAGTTAACAGTTTTAATCTCGGGGTGGCCGGTTACATGGCAAAACCGGTCGATTATCGGCAGTTCGTAGAAGTCATGCGCTCCATAGACGCGTACTGGACCATTAGCGAAATGCCATAACGGATTTCCACGGAACGAGCATGAACGGACCATCAGATGATTTTTCCATGACAAAGCCACTGATTCGCGTGCTTCTTGTCGAGGATGATGCTGTCGATCGCATGGCTTGCCGCCGCGCTCTTTCGCGCAATACAGACTATGAATTCCTGCTTTCCGAAGCTGACTCCGGTCAGGAAGGCTTGCAGCTCGCTCATGAGCAAAAGCCGGATTGCGTATTGCTCGATTACCATCTGCCAGACCTGAATGGTCTCGAGTTTCTGGCCGCGCTGGCGGATGACACAGGGGATATCTCCATTCCCGTGATGATGCTGACAGGCACCGACAATGCAACCATCGCGGTGGAAGCCATGAAGCGAGGTGCACGGGATTATCTGATCAAGGATACCGAACACCAATATCTCGAATTATTGCCCGCCGTCATCCAGCGTGTACTGGCCGAGCGCCGGATGCTGATGGAAAAGAAACTGGCGGAAGATAAACTCTTCCAGGCCGAAGCAAAATATCGTTCCTTGGTCGAGACCATCCCGGCGATTGTTTATATCGCCGCCCTGGATAATACCAACCGTTTTCTCTACATCAGCTCTCGCATAAACACCCTGGGATTTTCGCCCGAACAGTGGCTTAGCGATCCCGATATCCTGGTTGCTCAAATTTATCCGGAAGACCGGGCACGCGCGCTTGAGGAGCGCGCCAACAGCCGCTCCACCGGGGCGCCCTTGCGCTCCGAATACCGCCTGCTCACGCACGATGGGACGATTTTATGGTTTCGCGACGAAGCCAGTGTAGTCAGGGATGAGTCCGGGCGTTCGCTATTCCTACAGGGCATTCTCGTGGACATTACGGAGAGCAAGCAGACCGAAGCCGAGTTATGGCAGCATCGTTACAGCCTTGAAGGGTTGGTGGCAAAGCGCACGGATGAGCTCGCAAAGGTCAACGAGGAATTGCGGCGTGATATTGCTGAACGCAGGCGGATAGAAGCAGAATTGACCAGAGCCAAGACGGACGCCGAAAAAGCCAATCTTGCAAAATCTGAATTTCTTTCCAGCATGAGTCATGAGTTGCGCTCTCCTCTCAATGTCATGCTTGGCTTCGCTCAGTTGATGGAGTCCGGTTCTCCCCCGCCTACTTCGAGTCAGTTGACCATGCTCAGGGAAATCAATGCTGCTGGTTGGTATCTGCTGGAGCTAATTAACAAGATCCTTGATCTTGCCGCTATCGAGTCAGGCAAGCTTATCATTTCACAAGAATCTATTTCAATGGCGGAGGTCATCGCCGAGTGCCGGACCATGATCGAACCCCAAGCGCAGGAACGCCATATCCAACTGATTTTTCCACCTCCTGATATGCGGGTATATGTCAAGGCAGACCGAACCCGGTTGAAGCAAGTTCTGCTCAATCTGTTATCCAATGCTGTCAAATACAATCGCGAGGGAGGGATGGTGGAAGTGGACTGCGACGTCACAGCATCCGGCCGCATTCGCGTGAGTATCAAGGACACCGGCTCGGGGTTGCCGCCGGAGAAACTGACGCAGCTTTTTCAACAATTCAACCGCCTCGGGCAAGAAGCTGGCTCGGTTGAAGGCACGGGGATAGGACTCGTGGTAACCAAGCAATTGGTTGAACTGATGGGTGGCAAAATTGGCGTTGAAAGCACCGTCGGGGTGGGCAGCGTGTTCTGGTTTGAACTGATCTTGGCTGAGAGTCGTGAATCTGTAGGAACGGAAGGCACGACAAAAGAGTTGGCTTCCAGGAATTAGAGCTTATTGGGAGAATTCTCCTGGAACGCCTTTGCCGCCTCCAGTTGGAGGCCAGGTTGTTATAGAGATAGCGAACGCCCCGTTTCACTTTCCGTTGTCTTACTGATCGGCTGGAAACCTAAATCCAGCAGTTGACCGCTCGTTTTTCAGCTTATCCAGATTTATAAAAACTTTTTACGACACTTCACTTTCACCTCTATGGTGAATTCGCTACAAGGTGGATTACACGGCTTTTACGGCACATGGCAGCATTGCAACTCCTTGGAATGGGAGCGCCCCGAAGCGTTGCCCGAGGGTCCCCGCGAAGCGGGGATCGGGCAGTGGCGGGGATGCCGAGCCGCGCTTGTGGATACAAGGGCACTCGCATCCCGCTGCGGGTCGCATCTTCCTGCGGAAGACACTGCTCCGCCCTATGCGGTCGCACCATTCCACGTCATTGCGCCTTGCCCTGCACCCTAAAAACGTACACTCCACCCTGTCCAACTGCTGGATTTAGGTTGAAAACTCTTCCAGGATATCCCCCCAATCCAGCGGATCAGGCGGGCGACTCGATCCAGGCTTTGCGGAAAGCCGCTTCAACCTGCCATGCCTGTCCGTTGTGGGAAAAAGCCACTCAAACTGTCTTTGGGGAAGGACCTTCGCACGCCCCCATCATGTTCATCGGCGAGCAGCCGGGCGATCAGGAAGATCTCACAGGCCGTCCTTTTGTAGGCCCAGCCGGTAATATCTTGACTCGCGCACTCGAGGCAACCGGTGTCCCCCGCGATCAGGTATATATAACCAATGCCGTCAAGCACTTCAAATTCGAGCTCCGCGGCAAACGACGCCTCCACAAGAAGCCCGTTGATGCTGAAATCGCCGCGTGTCACGATTGGCTGAAGCGGGAGATCGAACTAGTTACCCCTCGCTTGCTCGTCGCCATGGGTGCGACCGCTGTGCGCTCCGTACTCGGTCGCTCGGTACCTATCAAGGTCAATCGCGGTAAATTGCTGGAATATTCATCTGAAATCTCACTGCTGATTACTGTCCATCCCTCCTTTTTGTTGCGTGTGCCTGAGGAAGATAAGGATGAGGAATACCGACTCTTCGTAAATGACCTTAAGCTCGCGACGCCTTTTCTGCGTTAATCGTTCCCTCGCCGCTGCTGCTATCACGCGAAACCGTTATACCGTCGCGCTGTCCAATTTGAAGCGCTACAACAGTTTTCGCTACGCGGGAGAGAGACGAATGAAACGAAAAAATCTGCAATTCGAAAGTGGATTTCGTGTAGTCCTCAGCAACCCCAGTTCCCAAGCGGCAGAGATGGTCTTGCCACCCGGCGACGCGGAGGGTGGGCCGGAAAACCGGCATCGTGGCGCTGACCAGTGGTTATATGTAATTTCCGGAAACGGTATTGCAACCGTGAATGGTAAACGTTATCGCCTGGCGGAAGGTTCGCTCATGCTGATCGAACGAGGTGACAAGCACGAAATTCGTAATACTGGAGAAGAGTTGTTGCGAACGCTGAATTTTTATGTGCCGCCGGCATACAACAGCGATGGCGAAGAACTGCCCCGCGGACGAGGCTGACGAACTGTGGCCAGCACCCTCATCGGAATATCTGGCTGGCGTTACCCCCCATGGCGCGGCGTATTTTATCCTCCCGGTCTTCCGCAACATCGTGAGCTCGAATATGCCTCTCGAGCCCTCCCAACGATAGAGATAAACGGGACATTTTACTCACTTCAAAGGCCGGAGAGCTTCAAGCATTGGTATGAGGAAACGCCTCCAGGCTTCGTATTCAGCGTTAAAGGCGCCCGCTATATCACTCACATACGCCGCTTGCGGGATATCGACGCACCGCTGGCAAATTTCTTTGCATCAGGGCTTTTTAACCTGAGGGAGAAGCTCGGCCCGTTCCTGTGGCAATTTCCACCGAGCTTTCGCTACGATTCGGAAAGAATGAAGCGCTTCTTCGAACTCTTGCCAAAAAATACCGAAGAAGCGCTAAGCCTGGCTCGGCGGCGGGAGCGGCGCATGGTCGGCCGCGTCCGGCTGGCAATCGAGGCTGTCCGTCCACTGAGGCATGCGGTCGAAATACGGAACGACAGCTTCCTCGATGAAGCTTTCGTACAACTGCTACGTGAATTCAACATTGCGCTGGTTGTTGCAGACACAGCAGGAAAATGGCCGTATCGGGAAGACGTCACTGCGGATTTTATGTATCTTCGCCTGCATGGTGATAAAGAGTTATATGCGAGCGGGTATACCGATGAGGCGCTGGTCCGCTGGGCGGAGCGCATCCGCGTCTGGCGCGAGGGATCCCAACCAGATGACGCCCACCTTATCTCGACCAATTTCACACCCCAACATCGTCCTCGGGACGTCTTCTGCTACTTCGATAACGACGTCAAGGTCAGAGCGCCATTTGATGCTCAACACCTCGCGGAAAAGCTTTAGCCACCTTATACCCTATCCCGCCCCGCGGAAAATCACGTCCTCAGAACTTAAGGCGTTGTGGAATCAGGATCAGGATAAAAAACATTTTAATTACCGCCAGGCGGCTTCGCTCTTTTGCTCAAAGTGATCGTAAGCAGTGATCAATCCGTGCAACACTTCCGCTGACGTTTCGAACAGCGCCTGCGCCTTGGGGTCCGATACCTTCCCGACGTCCTCACGCATGTGCTGCATAGTCTCGTTCAGCATATCCTTGATCTTGAGAGTGTGATGCCGCGGATCGCCTTCGGCATATTGCGTGTGATGAGTCATTTGAGTTCTCCTTCATCAGAACGCTACTTCGACAGCAGATTTTGAGACTTCAGGAAAAAAGCCCCGCCCTGCCTGTGAGGTAAAACGGGGATTTATTCAGAACCCAGGACTACTTTTAGCGATTTTTGTGGCTTTGACTGCCGGCCTTTGCATGCTGCTCGGAGTTTCCACCTCGAGTTGATGAGGAAGACTCGCTGTGGGACCCGCCTCGTCCATGACCTCCATGGGATGATTCTCCACCTTTCCGGCCCGCTTCGCGAGCTTCCTCCGAGCTGAACTCGTGTGCGGTTCCTTTCTCATGCGCGGCATGACCCCCCTTACGGCCGGCTTCGCGCGCCTCTTCGGAAGTAAACTCATGCGCTGTACCCTTCTCATGCGCCGCATGGCCCCCTTTGCGGCCCGCTTCACGCGCCTCTTCGGAAGTGAACTCATGCGCGGTTCCTTTTTCATGCGCAGCGTGACCGCCCTTGCTGGCTATCTCGCGTTGTTTATTCTCGTCCATTGAGGCAAACCCACGCTTGCTGGTCCCACTGCTTTTGCTATCGCTGCCTCGACCACTATTACGATCTTTATCATGGGATCCATGATCGTCGTGACTTCCCTGTGACCCGTGACCCCCATGCTTGCTTTCATGACCGCTGCTTCTGTCATCGCTATTTCTATCTCTATCTGAAGCCATGATAATTCTCCTAATTTGGATACTGAATAATCCACCCTCGAACAGACATGCTCAGCATGATGTCTCCGGGATTCTTATCTCCATTTATTAAAGTTGAAAGCCAGAGAGTGACTACAGGCTACTCAGCAAAATCATTTTGCTCTGTTCGGGAGCATACATAGCTAAGCTTGTGGAACGTTTATTAGCGACCTGCGAGAACGAAAATACAAGGAACGGTGTACAGTTCAATTCAGAGCCAGTCCCGGCTCAGGCTGCACCACGGTAAATAGATTACATACGGTGAAAACCATGCCGGAGCTCAGCAATGGTTCCGTAATGGACTTTACAAAAACTTTATAAAAATTTTACAAAAACTTGAATTTTAAGAGAACCAATTGTACCCCTGCTCATCTAATGGTTATACCAGTATGGAGCTGGTATCATTATTCTTAAATCGTAGGAAAAATTACAGGAGAACTTGAAAATGGGCAAATACGTTACTTATCTGCGGGCTCCGGACGGCAATATCGAACGGCAGCCGGACGCTATCGTTATGCGTTCCGATTCCCTTGATCCGTATATGCACGAGGAAACCCTCGTAGGATGGCCTGAATCAATAGTATATTGGGCAAATGACAGGGGCCCCGCAGTGGGTCTGGCTCCACTGGGCTCGCCGACCCACTGATCACGCTCCTGGTTTCGTGCGGCATTTGACAGCCGTAGAGCGGGCTGTTCAGATTGCCGCAAAATCATTCCAGGGCATGGACGCCGGTTCTCGATGGAACCGGCGTCCATG
>DATJHX010000202.1:0-7786 GCA_035493655.1 Nitrosospira sp. | reverse complement strand
AAGCCGTGAAAAGCGTTTCTCGCGTAATTCGTGCCGTACTCCATGCAGATCGGCGTAAAGATCGAGATTTTCCTGAACGCTCAAATCCTCGTATAAACCGAAGCGTTGAGGCATATAGCTGATGCGATCCTGTACCGATTGCGGGTCCGCTGCAACATTGATGCCCAGTACGTCGAGCTGCCCTTCATCTGGGGTTAAAAGCCCGGTTATCATCCTCAATAAGGTCGTCTTGCCTGCGCCATCGGGGCCCAACAGGGCAGCAAGGGTGCCGGCTTCCACTTCCAGAGAAACATCGGTTATCGCCTGGACCGTCTGCTTTGTTTCTTTAACGAAAAATCGCTTATGCAGCCCGCGTGCAACCAGCGCCAGCCGTGCGTCATTCATGGCGGCGGAGCCTCATTCATTGATTTACCGAGGCTTCTTGCCATCCGCGGTAGCTGCCGATGGAGTCAACGGGATATTCACAGTAGCCGGCATTCCCAGGCGCAGCCGGTCATCGGGGTCGTCAACATAAACACGAATTTCATAGACCAGGCTGGTGCGCAATTCTTCGGTCTGAACGGTTTTCGGGGTAAACTCGGCGACCGAGGAGATATAGCCGATATATCCCTGGATCGGCCTGTCGGGATAACTGTCGGTCGTCACGCGCGCGCTCATGCCCGGCTTGATCAGTCCAAGATCAGCCTCTTTTATGTAGGCGCGCACCCATTTGGGATTGTTGATTGCCAGGGCATAGACCGGACGCTGCGGTGAAGCCATATCGCCCGGCTCGAGCAGACGTGAGCGGACGACTGCATCGATCGGAGATATCAGCTCATAAAGGCTAAGCTGGTGCTTGAGCAACGCAAGTTCAGCCTGTGATACTTCAAGCTGTGCCTCGGCCTGGGAGATGTCTTCCTTTCGTGGCCCAATTAAGGCCAGTTGCAGCGCTTTTTTCTGATTTTCGAGTTGCGCCTGGGCGACCCGCTGCCGCGAACGCGCGTTATCCAGATCCTGCTGGCTTATGGCCTGGCCGGCCGCATGCTCGATGCTTTGAAGTCGCTTGAACTGCTGCTCGGCAAAATCAGCGTCCGCTTGAGCGGAGGCGACCTGTGCTTTGGCCTGGGCCACTTCCTCAGGGCGGGTGCCGTTTTTCAGCCGTAATAATGCCTGCTCCTGTACGGCAATCTGTGCCTCGGCCTGAGCGATTTGCAAGGTCAGGGTGCGCGTGTCGAGTTTCGCCAGCACCTGCCCTGCCTTGACACGATCGCCCTCCTGGGCGCGCATTTCCGCTACCCGCTCACTGCCATTGAAGGCCAGTGAGACCTGGCGAATATCCACGTTGCCAAATAGTATGAGCGTATCCGCTGAGCTCTGCTGTCTGGTGAGATACCATTCTGCCGCCACCGCGACGATAATAACTATCCCTGTACCGATGAAGATCGTCTTTTTATTCATGGACCATTGGCCAGTCTGCCTTCACCTGCGCCTGCCTTGGAGCCTGTGGGCCTCAGGGTACTTTTGGGCCATCCTGAATTACCGCACAGGCAAACGGCACCTGATATCCAGCTCCATTTTTTATTCAAGTTTCATCTGAACCGCCGGGGCTGACAATAGCTTCGATCGCATCCTCCAGCGCAACGACTGACGCCGGAATTTCCGCCACATTGCCAGACGCAATAGCGCCAGCTAGCAGTACCAGCCCCGACGCGAGATCAAGCGCCTGTTTAAACGATTTGATGCGCTGGATCGCAGACTCAGCTTGTTTTACACGGGATTGCAGGCGAGACAGCGATGTATGACTGTCATCCAGAACCATTCCTATGGCGCTGGTATATATGCTGGATGCGAAATTGAGAAGTGTAATTTCC
The DNA here is from genome assembly GCA_035493655.1 of Nitrosospira sp. Classification (GTDB taxonomy): domain Bacteria; phylum Pseudomonadota; class Gammaproteobacteria; order Burkholderiales; family Nitrosomonadaceae; genus Nitrosospira. The sequence continues at coordinate 5,936 of DATJHX010000202.1, read as the reverse complement.
TTATCATCGAGTTCGTCCCATTGGAGTCGGCTCAGCCCGGACCGATTCTCGATGCGCCAATCTCCCAGCGCTATCGCCGCATCGCGCACCTGATTACCCAATTCGAAAGTTTCGTCGGAGGTCAGTTTGCTCATGATCCTCCCCGATTGCTATCGCGATTATCGCGAAACATCGAGTAAATCCTTAAATGCAGTCCTCAAAGCCTCAACATAGGGCTTAAATTGCCGGCCAAGCTTATCATTGCTGATCATTTCCCGATGCTCGTAAAGATACTGATGGCCTGCCGCAATTCTCTCCAGCACAGCGTCATAATGCTGTGCTGTTTGAATTCTGGCACGTACACGGCCTAGCTCCCCAGCCTTACTTTCCCTGGCAAGCGCCATGGCGACCGGCTCCGCCGGATTACCTGGCGCGAGCATGAAATTATCGTAATATCGTTCAATCAGTGCTGACTCGGCCTGCAAATCCGGGATAATACCGTTTTTGACAATTTTGCGAGTGGCTGTCACCACGTCCTGAAGAGGCTGATTGCCGTCCTGGATCAATTTCCTAAGCTCATGTTGACGGTATACAGCGGTGACACTTCGCGCGAGCAGTGTTGACAGCGCGCCAACGGCATCCTTCTCATTACTGTCAAGTAACGCCGCCTTGTTAAGTCTATCGCCAAGATCTTTGGACGATTTATCATATGTTCTGATATTGCCTGAAGCGAGACCTTCAACTCCCTGCATATAATCCGTTATTGTCTCCTGGAGCACCTCCAGCCCTGCACGCTGCGCTTCACGGCGTGCTTTTAGAACCTCCAACTCCCCCTGGAATTTTTGCGGCTGATATTGCTTGCGTCTGTCAATCGCCCCGATGTAGTCTTGCGTGACTGAATCATAGCCAGCGCCCTTTGCGGAAAGCGATGCAAACATGGATACTTCTTTAAAATTGGCACAGCCCTGCAGAACAGCCGCAAAGAGGGCCACCATCGCCAGCGTCCGCCAGAGACGGTTGCTTGCATGGCTGACACAAGCCATATGTCATCTCCCTTGGGGGAAACACCTAAGCCTATCTTCTAATATTATTATGAAATAACAGGTTCTGCCGGATTTGCTCTGCCATATCTTCAGAGGGAAACTTGAAGCTGCAAAAGAAGCATCGAAAACCAACAGAAGCAGCAGGCGAAGGCCTTAATTTGGCTTTAGTTACGAGGAATTGGGAACAGCATGCCAGAGCTGTGTAACGGCCGAACCGCTCTTTGTGATCAAAGAGGCGTTATTTCATGAGAAAAGCTTTTATTGCGGGCCTCGCTGTCCTCCTCATCAGCATGAGTACGGGGGCTTGTGTAAACGCGGCGGGCGTTCACAGTTTCACTCTCAGCTATATCGGCCAGCAAATCGTGCCTAGCGATATCCGCTTTAAGGGCACCCTCGTCGGCGGCTTGTCCTCGCTGGACTATAATCCTCTCACCGGTCACTACCTGGCTGTCAGCGATGATCGGAGCAAGAAGAATCCTGCGCGCTTTTATGAATTATCCTTGGATCTCGCGCAATTCCAGCGATCTGCCACTCCAGGAATGGCTGGCGTGGCGTTTCATGGGGTCACGATAATCCAGCGGCCTGGCGGAGGGGCTTTTAAAAAGAATTCAGTAGATCCTGAGGGAATGCGCCTGGACTTGGCAAACAATAAGATCTACTGGAGTAATGAAGGGTATCGAGGCCTCCTCGGCTTTAGGCCCCCAACTGTGAGCGAAATCAATCTCGACGGAAGTCATAGCAGAGATTTTGCCATTCCTTCCTACTATTCTCCCGGCGGGTCGCCTATAGCAATACTTCCCGGCAGCAAGGGTGTCTATGACAACCTCGCATTCGAGAGCCTGGCAATATCTCTTGACGGCACTACATTGTATACAGCCACTGAGAACGGTCTGGTGCAGGATTCTCCTCCAGCCAACGCTTATACGGGTTCGCGCGCACGTGTGCTCGCTTTTGATATTGCCACTGGAAAACCATGTGGGGAATATGTATACGAGGTTGAACCGGTAGCCATCGCTCCACCCTTGCTTGGGCCGTTCGCAACCAATGGCTTGACCGACTTGGTTGCCATAGGGAATCGGCAGTTCATCATGGTCGAACGCTCGTTCACCCCAGCCTCCGTCATTCCGGGCAACGGTACTGGCTATACCGTCCGTTTGTATTATGCGGACGCGCGAAAAGCCAGTAATGTTTCCGGTTTCGAATCGATTACCGGCAAGAGCGTTCAGCCGATGCGAAAAATCCTGCTACTGGATTTGTCCGAGTTGAAAAATGAGGATGGGTCGGCGTTGGAGCCGGGAAACGTGGAAGGCATCACTTTCGGCCCGAATTTCAAAGGAAAGCGTACCCTCATACTGGTGGCGGATAATAACTTTTCCAGAATTCAGTTGACCCAGTTTATCGCACTGGAGATGGACTCTGAATATCAGCCGGTAACTACCGGCCAATAGCCGATCTTAATACCAGTGGGGCTGTGAAAATCGCGATCAATCGCGGCTCAGGTGCTTTGGATCTACCACTCCGGGAATTGCCTCTGTCGGCCGACCAAATTTATCCTTCAGATCATCCACACCGGATTGAGGCTTGGCGAACTGCTGGAGATCCGCACGTTGCTTGCGTTTCCCTGCACTATTTATTTTCATTTTCTTGTCCCGCTTTTCCACCAATCCGGGCGCGGCTTCTCCGTCCCGATTAAACGACCAGCCCAGCATGGGTTCACCCAAAGGCAACTCGTCGCCCGGCTTCCCTTCATAACCCGTGTTCCACAGATGCCACGTCTTGCCGTAGCTATTCATTTTCTCTTTCATCAATGCTTTTTCAGCCAACTCGGGAATACGGGGCGCGACGAGCTGGCCGGAAAGAATTTCGCCGTTATGCGGATGCCAGTATTTCTTCTCTTTTTCAGGCAGGGTATTAAAAAGCCTCTCCGAGATGATGTATTCGATCCCGTTCAGATTGGCTTCCTTCGTATTGCCATCGAACAGCGCGCACTGGGCGAAATCTTCATTGATCTGCTGACAATAATGATGAGCCTCCATTTGGTCATGCGGAGACTCTTTCATCGGGTGAAAGCCTACCAGATAGATATCGAAGCGTTTCAAAGGAGACTTGCTCTGCAGGAGTTTTGCGCCTGCTTCCAGTATGCGTGTTTGCGGTGTTTTTGCTTCCCCGGCGGGAAGCGTTCCCGTTTCCGTATTGAACTGTGACTCCTGGCCAAATGCCGGAGATACGAGCGCGCTGGTTGAGGCGAGGAAATAAAAACTGATGAGGTTTCCGAAACTGGTCATGACAACATTATCGAAGCGAGCGTCGCGCCCGTCGGTGTGCCAGCGCACGCAGTGATGCTTGCTCAGCACCTACCTGTTTATCCACCTCGCAAGCCCGCCCGTTAGTTCGGTGCAGCCTTATGCTCTTACGCATTTACGCCTTTACGCCCGCTCCTGCCGGCAACTCAGGTGTGTCTCGCGTTACACACTATTCGCAATGTGTCTTTAATCAGGGCCGCCATTTGAGGAAAATTTCTCAAAATATTTTTTAATGATGACCTTGCCCGGAATTTCGCCGGCTTGTCTGAAAACAACATAATTGATGAGGCCATGCACCGCCATGGCGATCAGCAAACCTTCAAAAATCCCTACCTTATAGACCAGCAAGCCGCAAACCGTCGCAAGTATCATGGCATATTGCCCATGATGAGCCACATGCCACAACCCCATGATCATTTTCCAACCGGAGAAGATCATGATGGCCGCCAGCGAAAACTTGGGCAGGTACTCCAGGTATTGCGAATTCATGACGAAGAATGTGACAACGAGCCCGATTACCAGTACCGAAAACTTGGTCATTGCACCCGCCAGCTTGTTGGTGGTGCTTTTCGCCAGTCCATCCAGATTGGTCATCCCGCCAAAGAAGCTTGAGCCCATGTTGGCTATCCAGATGGCGAGCAAGCTGTTGTTAGTGTTGCATTTGCGCCCCAGAGGATCGATTTTCTCGATGGCCGCGTTACTCATGACCTGTTCTATGACATCGATAACGGCCAGCATGGCTGCAAACCCAAATACATAGACCCACGTGAGGGCGCTGTCGAAATGCGGTATCGGCAGATCAAGGCGAAGCTCGACATCATCCACGTGCAGCATGGGTACCGGCAGAAACTGCGCCAGGATCATGCTCACGCCAATCAAAAGAAAATAAGGCACAGCAGGTTTTGTATCCTTGAACCTGGAAAACAGGTAAACAAACAGCGCAAAGCCCGCAAGCGATATCAGGGCCATTTGCAATCTTGCGCCATTCCAGAACACATCGGACGATTCCTGTTCGACAGGTATTTCATAGGTGAACGTCAGGAATTTGAGTGCGATTTTCAGCCCAACCCCTGCGAGCAACCCCTCAACCAGGTACCCGGGAACAGCGAGCAGTATGTATTTCTGCCAGTTGAATTTCCATATCAGGGCCTGCATGGTGGCAGTGAGAAAGATCACGAAGGCCATGTTTTCCATCCCGAAGCTGGCAACGCCCATTGCCAGCACAGGCGCCAGACCTGCGGCCACCCCAGGAGCCCCAATATAATTGCCGGGCCTGATAAAGGCGTTGATCCAGCCGATGAAGCAGGCGAAGGCAACAGTCGCGAGCGCCACCTTGATCGGATAATCCGACATCAAGGCAATGCCTACCGAGAGGGGAATAGCCATTGCCCCGGTTATGATGCCCGCCTGGATATCGCGGGCAATATACTGTACTTGAAACGCGGCTGATGTTTTGCTGCTATCTGGGAAGCCTGACGGTTCTGAGGGTACTGGGGGTCCCGGTGGTACTGTGGATTTTGAGCGTTCCGCCGTAGCGGCAGAATTGTGGTCATGCGAATGCACGGATGGGGATGAATCCTCAGTTAACCGCATCTGATGCTATCTCCTCTTCTGCCGCGGCTCATGCCTATAGGGGGGCCGCCTGCCATTGGCTGGCCCCCAGGCGGGGCGATCATGGCCCGCGATTTGGGATAAGTCGGAATATGTCATTTTTTCCTGCCCCTGATTTTGAGTGAAGCATTCTTCTTCTGCTTTTCATGTACCGTATCGATCTCAACCTCCTCCCACGGAGAATTGCGGGAATCAGGATTTTCCAGCCGGACGGTGTCCACGCTGGCGCAATACTGGATTGCCTCCGCGCTGTTGCCGAGGGGTGAACTGGCAGAATCGGAGAGTACATCTGGGGCTGCGGGATATGGAGGGCTCCCCATCCCGATATCATCAGCTTCGAGGCTCGTCCGGTTCTTTTGATCCCGTTCCGCGTGCAATTCCAAAAGCATGTCAGCCACACGCTGATGGTCCACGTCACGATCCTGTTTGAGCTGATGAAACGCATAAGCCATTCTTTCCAGCGTCGGTTGCGCTGCGATCATGAATTCAGAAATAACGCCGCTCATGCTGCGTCCTCCTGCATCACTGATCCGGCGCAGCATCGCGTGCTGATACTCCGTAAGCGTAACGGTAATGCGCGGTTTCGAAGTAGGCATATCAATCTCCGGGTATTTTTATTGAGTGATGCACCTGATGCACCTGATGCACCTGATGCACCTGATGCAGGTGATGCTAGTACATCACCCGGGCCCCAGTCAATAAAAATATACCCAGATTTCCTTACAAGGCCAGGACGCGATTTCTCGCATGGCTCAGCAATAAGGGATATAACACGAATTGCCTTAAGGGGTCCCCTCGTTTTCAGTGCAATAAGTGACGGTACGCAAAGCCAGCAACGACGCGGGGATGGCTCAGTAAACTCTTGATTATGTGGACATTGATGTCCTACTTCAGATGACGTATTGTGTGCCTCCACTGATGGAGGCGCGCGATGCAAAGCTGGCACACAACATATCTGGGCATGCGAGAGTTGCCTCGAGAGCTCAGTACTTTCGAAATG
>DATJHX010000201.1:0-15276 GCA_035493655.1 Nitrosospira sp. | reverse complement strand
TGAGCCACGTTACTTCCTACTCACACCGCCAACTCTTTCGGAATATCGAATTTTCTATTTGTTACGGTGGTCGGAGCCTCCTGATGATAGGCTCCGGATGGGATAAGCCCGCAGCCGCCATAGCGCTTCATCACTCTCAATTGCGCAAGAACGTCTTCCCCGGCATGGTCTTTCGGTATTTCGGTCCAGAATTTGAATCCGCCCGCTTCCCGTAACTTTTGAGCGTCATACATTACACATCCCCCGACCCAGGCAACCTTGTATTTTTTTTGGGTGCCGGGAGTAAGCTGGAGCTTTTCCTGGATATGGAGAATATTGGCCGCATTATGGAGTGTATAACGCTGCCAGGTTGCATTCTGGGGAGTGATGAGTTCCGGTTCTACGGGGCCGTCCCATAACTCGATTGACTGCTGGTGAGGCCGATAATCGTTTCGATATGACAAGCCAATGAGGGCTTGTCCGACAAATCCGATCTCCTCCTCGTTGTGGGCCTTCAGCATGTTTTCTACAACAAAGGGCTCCAGTAAAACATCGTCGTCAAGAAACAGGCAATAGGGAGACTCTGCGCAATCCAGCAGGAATTGACGCTGCTGAGCGAGACCGCGGCGTGGCAGGTTGACCAATTGCTGCACCTGATGCCCTTTTTTCTCCAGCAGCCGAATAGCGGTCTGAACTGAAGCATTCAGATAAACCGGCATATCGCTCTGGTCGGAAATAACAACAGTGAAATCCCGGCACTGCTGGAAACACAGTCCAGTAAGCGTGACTGCCAGGGTTTCGGGCCGATTACAGGAGGGAATGAGTACGGTAATGCTTGCTCCCATTATTTATCCTCGTGATTTCGTTAACCGCTATTCCAATCGCCTCGGGCGAAGCCCGAGGCGTCGATCGTCCAGGAAAAGACTGGAGCAACTGATTCCTGGTTCGCAATTGCGGCAGTACATCAAAATAGAGCACGCGGTTCGCCACACGCCAGGGAGTGTGCTGCGGGTTGGTCATCGCATACAGCACCACGACGGGTGTCCCGACGGCGGCAGCGATATGTACCGGACCGGTATTATTCGAGACTAAAACAGGTGCGGCGGCTATGAGCGAGATAAGTTCCGCGACGGATAACCCACCCGCCATGTTTGTAGCTGAATCACCGAGCTGCCAGGCGATTTCGTCAATATACCCGCGCTCACTGCCACTGCCGGTAAGCAGGATTTTGTAGCCCTGCCTGATAAGCAGCCGACAAGCCTTTATATATTCACTGGCCGGATAACGGCGCTTTTCTTCACTTACTCCCGCATGTAGTACCAGCCAAGGCTCGTCCGGTTGAATGGCCCAGACGCTCAATATAGCTGATATCTTTTCCGATACCTTTTGCCGGCTCCCTTCATCAAGTTTCAGCGAAAGTCTTGTGTCCGGCGTCACCGCTCCCACATTCTCGACCAGTCGAAGCTGGCGCTCGACCTCATGGACGACGTGGTCGAACGGCTCCCGGTCCGGAATCCAGTGACTGATAAGCTGGTAAGGATTTTCCCGGCAATATCCCAGGACTTTGTCAATGCCCGCCAGGTAGCACAGCATGGCGGCCGGCAAAGGGTTCTGGCTATAGACCGTAAAAATCACGGCTGCGTCAAATTGCCGGTTTCTCAACGAACTGGCAAGCGCCAGGAGCTGTTGCTCGCCGCCGCCTTCTCTCGTCTTTACCCAGGGCACATCGAAAGGAATGATTTCATCCACTTCCGGAATAAACGGAGCAATGGATGCACCCGCGTTGGATGTCAGCAGCGTTATTTTCCTGTCCCGGACAGTTTCCTTGAGCGCGCGCATCGCGGGCTGGCTCATCAAGACGTCGCCCATATTGTCCAGGCGAATACACAGTATGTTCCTGCAACTGTTCCAGTTCCCCGAGAACACACTCTTTTCCCGGCTATGCGATCTGCTTATCCAGGTTTTTTATCCTGGCAATGATGTTTGTTGTCGAACGCTCCTGGACGAAGGGCATAATTTCGACTCTCCCGCCATACCCGAGGACGATTGGCGTCTCCGGAAGGTTCTCAATCGAATAATCGCCGCCTTTGACATACACATCAGGCTTGATCATGCCGAGGAGTCGAGCAGGCGTATCTTCTTCGAACGATGTCACGAGCGTTACCGATTCCAGCCCGGAGAGTACACGAATACGTTCATACAGGGTATTGATCGGCCGGTTGTTCCCTTTAAGGCGTTTAATGCTGTCATCCGAGTTAAGGGCCAAAACCAGGATGTCACCCAATGCCCGCGCTTGCTCCAGATAAGTAACATGCCCACTGTGAAGCAGGTCGAAGCAGCCGTTGGTGAACACCGTGCGGACACCCTCTTTTCTATAGAAATCAAACTGCCTCTTCAATTCCTGCCAGTCATGGATGTATTTACTGCTGCTTCCGAAATATTGGCTCAGCTCTTTCTGGGTGCAGGTAGCAGTACCCGATTTTTGCAGTATGATCACAGCCGCAGACCTCGCAATCTCACCGGCATCTTCAAGCGATGCGCCGCTGGCCAGCGCAAGCGCGAGCGCGCCTACGTACGTATCGCCCGCGCCCGCGGCCTTGGTATTCTCGACCGGCTTCGAGAACGTGCGGTAGGGCTCCTTGCCGTGCTGAAACAATAGAGCTCCTTCGGTATCGATCGTCGCCGCGACATATTTTGTACCGGTTTTCCTGAGAAGCTTCTGTCCGTAGAATCTGATCTGCTCGGCACGATGGCCGGCCGCCGGGGGCTCGGTAATGGAAAGCAGCGTAACAAGCTCCTGGTAATTCGGCTTTGCAACGGTCGCGCCCACGCGGCTGTACTTATCCAGTGACTTCGCATCGATTACCAGGAAATTCTCTTTTTTTTGTTGCAAGGCACCTAGAACAGCAATTACCTTGTCTGTCAGAATGCCATAGCCATAGTCGGACACCACGACGACATCGACCTCGTGGAACTTTTTTCTCAGTGTGTCGATTATCCGGTCCTCGTATTCCCTACGAATAGCCTCCGTTGACCCGGCATCAAAACGCACCAGCAGTTGACCGCCGGCAGCCACCCGCTGTTTCGTAATTGTCCGCCGGGCCCCATCGCACAATGTCAGCGAGACGTCGAGACAGAGACGAGCGAGCGCGTCCTTAAGTAACCCGGCCTCCTGATCGTCGCCAACCACAGACAGAAAGCAAACTTTTGCACCTAGTTGCGCCAGGTTGACGGCTGTATTGGCGGCGCCCCCAGGCATGGTTTTTACATCCCTGACATCGACAATGGGAACCGGAGCCTCCCTGCAAATACGGTTGGCTGAACCGTCCAGGTAAACATCGAGCATAGCATCGCCAATCACCAGCGCTTTTAAATCGCTGAAACGGTTAATAGTGGCAAGATAACTGCTGTTCATGCTGTCTCCTCTGCCTTTTTTCTCTTTTATCGGGATGCCGGCACCATGGCACGCATCAACAATCACAAGCTGGGAAAAATGACGTTCGCGAACCTTCGATTTTCAGTAATGAACCGCCTCCAGTTGCACCTCGTAAACCGGCGAATGGCAAACAATGCCCGCTGCCTTGAACCAATCCTGGACCGTATGCAATGGTTGCCTGTAGTCGCCCTTCAACCACTCGGTCTCATTGCCCTTGTTGAAGTGGATGGTGTTGCAGCCAGCGCGATTGCCGGCCTCGACGTCATTTAAAATGTCGCCAATCATCCATGAGATTTGCGGGTCGATCGCATGATCCTTCGCTGCCTGTAAAATCATTCCTGGCTGCGGCTTACGGCATCCGCAATGATCGGCGGGGCCGTGAGGGCAATAGTAAAACGCGTCGATTTCCACGTCATACGGCGCCAGCAAACTTTGAACCTTCCGGTTGATGGGCATAAGATCCTGCTCTTTGAACAGTCCCCGCGCAATGCCGGATTGGTTCGAAATGACGATCAGTTTAAAGCCGGCCTCCTTCATACCAAGAAGCGCTCGACCGGCTCCGGCCATCAGCCGGACACGCTGGGGATCGACGTTATACGGCACGTCTTGAATAAGCGTGCCATCCTTGTCTACAAATACCGCCTTGGCCCCGCGAGGCTGCTTTAGCCGCTCTAGGGCCACGAAGTCTCCCTCATGGGGATTACCATTACCTCCGGAATGACCGTTTCGTCCGGCTGGGTCAGGACAAAGTGCACTGTTTCAGCGACGTTTTTGGGATCCTGAAGAACGTTCGGATCAGTTTCGGGAAATCGTTCCAGAATAAAAGGCGTGCGCATTCCGCCCGCCACAACGGCAGTTACCTTTATATTGTCCCGCCGGGCTTCGGCATGCAAAGCATGGCTGAAACCGAGCAATCCCCACTTGCTGGCGTGGTACGCAGTGGCTTCCGTCCACGCTCGCTTGGCAGCCGTGGAGGAGATGTTGACTATATGACCTTTGCCCTGACGCTTGAAATGCGGATAGACGGCTTTTGATAGCAGGAAGGGGCCACTCAGGTTGACATCCAGCACGCGCTCCCAATCGGGAATACTCAAATCTTCGATTGGAAGCGTCATGTCTGTGCCTGCATTGTTGATCAGTACGTCAATTCGTCCGTGCTCCGCCATAATGCCGTCAATAGCCTGCCTGACATCCTCCTGATTACGAACGTCAAGTACGAACGAGCAAGCTCTGCCGCCTGCATCATTGATAGCCCTGGCCACGTTTTTTACCTGGTCTTCCTTGATATCACAGGCGCAGATAACCGCGCCTTCCGCGCCGAGCGTGGCCGCAATAGCCTCACCCAGTCCCTGCCCTGCGCCCGTAACGATAATTACCTTGTCAGCGACATTCTGTCGATTCATGCGAGATTTTCCTCTTGGTAGTGATTTTTCCGTCCAGGCCGGGGACCTTGAAATGGGCCAGGGACCATTCTTCCTGTATCTGAGCAGTTTTTTGGTCGTCCGCCATGATTTGCTGCTCGATCAAGTGACTTAGCACGTGGAGAACGTGCAATTGCATCTCCTGAATACGCGTTGTCTCGTTGGATGGAATGATAATGCTGACATCAGTCAGTTCTCCGGCAGCACCTCCCTCCCTCCCGAGCAGGCCGATGCAGAACATTTCGCGTTTGCGCGCTGCCCGGATTGCATTGACCAGATTGGGCGACTGGCCGCTCGAGCTGATAACAACCAGCACATCGCCAGGTTGCCCATACGCCTCGACCTGCCTGGCGAACACCTCATCAAAGCTGAAATCATTTGACCAGGCGGTTACAAATGTCGTATCCGCGGTAAGCGCCATAACCGCAAGACCCCGCCGTCCGGTCGCCTCAAACCGGCCGACCAGTTCGCTGGAAAAATGTTGCGCTTCCGCAGCACTGCCACCGTTTCCGCACACCAGCACCTTGCCCCCCCGTGCGAGTGAGCGGTAAATAGCCTGGGCTGAGTCAAGGGTAGCAAGACGAATTTTCCTCCTCGACTTTTTAATGGTCTTGATCAACGATTCAAAGGAATCGTCAATATATGCCAGAGGGCCATCCTCATCATTCGCTCTCAGCGGACTCCGGGTCGCAACCCGCTCGTACATGTTAGCCGTAAGGTGTGTCGCTTTCATCCATGTGTAATTTTCATTGACATGGCTGATGGCGTTTTCCTTGAAGAACATCATGAGCTTGTTACTGCTCAGCAACTCCATGATGCGCTGGCCAAGCAGGACAAAATCGTTGGGTGGGACAAGAAAACCCGTTTTTCCATGCAGGACAGTAGACTTTATGCCGCCAACATCCGAGCCGATTACCGGCGTCCCACAAGCCATGGACTCAAGCGGGGTGATCCCGAACGGCTCATACCATGGCGTGGTGGTGAATATATCGGCGGCGCTATAGTAATAGTGCAACATGTCGCGGGGGCGGCGTCCGACGAACGTAACCTGATCGCTCTGGCCCTCTGCTTCCGCCAATTTTTGCAGGCGCCCGATTTCCGGCGTGATCTTCGGGTCGGGCTCGTCCGATTCACCTCCCACGATCAGCAACCGGGCTTTGAAGCCATGCTCGCGACGGATATAGCCCAGCGCTTTTATGACATTATCGACGCCTTTTCGCGGCACCATCCGGCCTAACTGCAGGATGACTTTTTCTTTCGGGTCAAGTTTCAACGCCATCCGGGCAAACAGCTTGTCCAACGGAAAAATCTCATCGGGACGAAAGCCGTTCGGAATAACGGTAATTTTTTTTGGGTCAGCCCGATAGAGGCCGACGAGATCGTCGCGCTCCTGGGGACATAAGGCCACGATCTGGTCGGCCTCTGCCAGCACTCGTTCCTCAATCGCGAAACCTTCGTCAGGAAACCAATCTTCCTTTCCCTGGTGGATCCTGCGTACTTTTGCAAGGGCGTGAAAGGTGACGATGAAAGGAATGCCGAGCTTTTGCTTGATATCGGCCGCCACCAGCGCGGACATGAAGAAGTGGGCATGGATAAGTTTGTAGCGGCTGTTTTCTGCTTCAATGAACCGGAGCATATCGGCGGTAAAAGCAGGCATATAAGGCAGCAGCTTTTCTTTTGGAACAAACGTTACAGGACCTGCTTCAACATGGATGATGCGGATGCCTCCGCGCCAGTTAAGGATCTTTGGCAAACGCCGATCATCCCATCTGGTAAAGACATCAATCTCATAACCTAAAGCGGCTAAATGCCGGGCTAGTTCAGCCACGGCAATATTCTGACCGCCGGTGTCCGTACCGCCGATGGCTGCCAAGGGAGAGGCATGTTCGCTTATGAGGGCAATTCTCTTCGTCATACTCCTCCAACGTGTCTGGGCCAGCCGGGATCGTCCGGCTCGGCTATGAGAAAGACGCAGCTTCGACCGACGGTGCAGCCCCTGTCGCGAATTGAAGCAGAGGCAGAACAACAGAACATACGGGCGAACGCTACAGTGGCGGCGTGACAGCGATGGTTCTGAGCCCCCGCACGTTGACCGGATTGAAAGCCGGTCATCCAGCAATACTCGGTGAAAGTCCGCAAACTCCGGACTTGCCTTCCATATTGCCGACGCGCTTCAAACCGGAACTCACCGCCAATCTATCAGCGCGTCCGGTAGGCATTGTGAATTTGTTGCGAGTTTGAATTGAGTGAGCCACGAAGTTCCCCTTTAATTTCCTTTTTTATATTAAGCACGACTACCCCTTCAGGAGAAAACTCTCTCGGGAAAAAGGACAAATGGAAACTTGTTTTTAATCTGGCAGCTCTGCTCCGTCTGTGCGGCGGCGCACGTAATCCTGGAGGCCGTACGCCTGCCGGGAAGAAGGTGACATGATCGTGCCTGTAACGAATACTGCGGGGAGTAACGAGATGAGACCGGCGAGGCTGAGCAGGTATTCGAAACCTGGATATCTGCCCAACGTTCGCGGCTGCCCGGCGGATCAGCTAAATCCCGTCCGGTTCAAGAAAATTTAAAGAGAATGCAGATGAAATATCATCGTAAAACTGTATAACCGGTATTAGCTGATCATTTTCCAGTTCAGAGTTTCTCCCGCTCGTAGCGGAACCAGCCCATCATCTCCGAATTCGAGTTTTGCTGGCATGATCCAGCTTTCTTTCTTCAATGTGATACTGTCAGTATTGCGTGGCAAGCCGTAAAAATCAGCGCCATGAAAGCTTGCGAACGCCTCCAGCTTGTCCAGCGCGCCTACCTGTTCGAAGGTTTCAGCATAAAGCTCGATTGCAGCATGCGCGGTATAAATGCCTGCGCAACCGTAAGCATTTTCCTTCTGGGATCGGGAATGCGGCGCACTGTCGGTGCCCAGGAAAAATTTATGGCTGCCGCTGACGGCGGCCTCGATCAGCCTTTGGCGATGGGTTTCCCGCTTCAGCACGGGCAGGCAGTAGTGATGAGGTCGGATGCCTCCCTGGAAAAGCGCATTACGGTTGAGCAGCAGATGGTGAGCAGTAATGGTGGCGGCAATCTGGGGCGCTGCGCCCGTCACGAATTCCACAGCCTCCTGTGTGGTGATGTGTTCGAATACAATTTTCAAACGCGGAAAACGCCGGGTGATGGGGATCAGCACCTGGTTCATAAAGACCTTTTCCTTGTCGAATACGTCCACTTCCGGATTGGTCACCTCGCCGTGCACCAGCAACGGCATTCCGATCTCTTCCATGGTTTCAAGGGTCCCGTAGCACATGGCGATATCGGTGACACCTGCGGCGGAATTCGTGGTGGCGCCAGCCGGATAATATTTCACCCCATGTACTACGCCACTTGCTTTCGCCTCGGCAATTTCTGAAGGGGGAGTATTATCGGTAATGTAGAGCGTCATCAGCGGCTCGAAGCGCCTGCCTTGCGGGAGTGCTGCAAAGATACGCTCACGGTACGCCAGCGCCATCGCAGTCGTTACAACGGGCGGCTTGAGATTAGGCATGATGATTGCACGGCCAAACTGCCGCGCGGAATCCGGCAATACCGCGCGCAGGTGCTCGCCATCGCGCAAGTGTAGATGGCAATCGTCCGGCCGGGTAAGCGTCAGCGTTTTCAGGATGTCGCCAACTATTTTCTTTTCATAGGAGGATTCCGGAGAATCGACCGGGACCTTATCTCTGCATTAATCTGTGATTCGCCCCAGCAGTGTTTCGCTTGTGTGCGCCGCGTTGTCCGCTATTAACTCGGTGGCGGCAGGAACCTGACCCCACGTATTCCACAGAAGTACACCTCGCACCCGCCCGTTTCGCAAATAATAAATTACGCCTTTGCGGAAAGGTTCTTTCCAGTCTTCGACAATATCCATGCTGGGGTCCAGCTCGCCTACCGCCTCATAGCCGAGATCGAACAGATCGGAATAAAAGAAGGGCTGGTGGCGATAAGCATCCATTTGCCCGGCCATATTGCGCCCCGCCATTTCACCCATGGTATTGGCATTGTCCTCATGCTCGACGCGCATGCGTTTATTCAATATTGCGCTATTGAAATTGGCGACATCGCCTGCCGCATAAATGTCCAGGTTGCTCGTGCGCAAAAACTCATCCACGATAATACCGTTGCCGATCGCGAGCCCGGCCTGTGCAGCCAGTTCTGCATTGGGCAAAATTCCGAGCCCGGCCACGACCCCATCGGCGGATATTTCCCTGCCATTTCCGGTCGTTACAATTGATTTGCCGCCTATGACCCGTATAGACTTGATGGTTTCGGACGCAAGCACGTCAACGCCTTTTTCCCGGTAATAGGAATTGAGGAATTCGGCGAGAGCGCGCGGATAAACACGAGCGCCAATAGCATTTTCAGGAAAAATCAGGGTGACGCGCTTGTCATTCATCGCCAGCGACGCGGCAATTTCTGAACCGATAAAGCCGCCCCCGATCACCACGAAATCAGAAGCGCGATCGCTCAGTTCGCGCAGCCGCCGATAGTCGTCCACAGTCCTGAAATAAACGATGCTACCGTCGAAATCGGGAAAGCGCCGCACCACACCGCCTGTGGCAAGCAAAAGCTTTTCGTAGGTATAAACATTTCCGGCATCGTCCGTTGCGGTCTTTTTTGACGGATTAATAGCCACCACTTTCTTTCCCAGATGCATCGCAACGTTGAGGCCGTGGGCATGCCGCCAGATGGATTCGAATGGAGCGCCTTTCCATAACGCCTTGGTAAGGGGGGGGCGATCATAGGGCAGATGACGCTCCTCGCAAATCATGGCAATGGCGCCGTCCTGATCAATTTTTCGAATCCCGTGGACAGCGGAATCGGCGGTCATTCCTCCGCCAACGATGAGGTATTTATGGTGTTTCATGATCATTCCCTTTTTATAGATTAGACATGCGCAGGCGCATGTTGAAATTGACCAGATTCTTTCCCCGTAATGAATTTATAGCAAAGGTTGCCAGGATATAGCCGGAACCCGATCTGGATCGACTCGTCCAATACGGGTTCGGGGCGGACGGAATTCTCCTTTTAGATCGTTTGGCGTAGGGCAAGCGCAACGGGATAATAGATTCAAATCGACTGCATAGCCTTATTAACAAAGCCTTCGCCAGTATATAATGGGTTTCTCCATAAATTCAAAGTCAAACCGGGCATAGCCCGAATTAATACCATGAAAGAAGTGAAAACGGATTCTGGAGCGCCCGCTATTGATGTTTGCATACAACATGCGCGAGACGTGCTGGCGTCCCAGCTCCCGCTCGTTACAAAAGAGAAGGGATATGATTTCGCGCCTCAATTCAGGCAAATGACAATACAGCTCTACCTTTTGGGCATAATGTGGCGTTGCAGCGAGAATCAGGGCGTGTCAATCAATCCCCGCGACCATGCTTTTACGGCGCTGCAATCGATGCTCATCGGCGACGGCATGAGCAACAAACAGGCGCAACAGCGAATCGCTTTTTTGCGCAATATGTCTCAGGTGGAAGAAGGCGCCGACGCCCATGCGGTAACCATAGGGTATGGAGCGAAAACCGGAGACAACAGCCTGCCTGCGCTCTTTGATGAATATCGAGATGAAGCAAGGGTTTCCGGCGCTCTATGGCGGCTTTTCGAGCGCGGCAAGAAGATCATGTTTATCGGGGGTGCGGCCGCGGCGTTTCTGGCCATCTGGGCTGCGACCATACTGCTTCCAAAATCGGAGGGTATCGACATCCTGGCGTTTGGTCTCCTCGCCGCCGCAATGGTAATTGTTCCGATGTTTCTGATCGGGTTATTGATATACCGATTGAAGATCAAAAAATCAGGCCCTTCCGCTTCACCTCCACCGTGATTGCCGCTCGCCGTAAAGAGGAAGCTGCGATTGGAGTATAATTGTCGCCCCAACAGTCGTCTTGCAAACAATGAGCGCCAGGATCATAGACGGCAATGCGATTGCCAGAGAGGTGCGCGCAGAGTGGAAGACTCGCGCCGCAAATTTAGCTGAAAGGGGGACAAGGCCCGGGTTGGCAGTAGTCATAGTTGGCAATAACCCGGCCTCCAGCATATATGTTCGAAACAAAGCCAAGGCCTCCAATGAGACGGGGATTTATTCCGAAATACATGAGTTCCCGGAAAATGCAGACCAGGACGAGGTAACGCAACGTATTCAGGAACTGAACGAAAATTCTGCAATTCACGGTATCCTGGTGCAACTACCGCTGCCGCGGCATTTTGACAGCGGCAAAGTCATTACATCCATTGCAGTTGAAAAAGACGTGGATGGTTTCCATCTTTACAATGTCGGAGCGCTGGTCACGGGTAATACCATTTTTCCGCCATGCACTCCCTACGGCGTGATGAAAATGCTGGAAAAGTGCGCTATACCGATTGAAGGACAGCACGCGGTAGTGGTGGGACGCAGCAACATTGTGGGAAAACCCATGGCGCTGATGCTATTGCAAAAGGGCGCCACCGTCACAATCTGTACGTCGAAGACGCGCGAATTGGCGGAACATACCATGCGCGCTGACATCCTGGTAGTGGCTGCGGGAAAACCGCGAATGATCACCGCTGATATGGTAAAAGCCGGTGCGACGGTGATAGATGTCGGCATTAATCGAATGCCTGACGGTAAAATCACGGGTGATGTGGATTTCGAGTCGGTCAAGGAAAAAGCGGGCAATATCACGCCTGTGCCAGGCGGCGTGGGCCCCATGACCATTACCATGCTGCTGTGCAATACCATAGAAGCGGCGGAACGAGCAAGCACTCGCCGGCCATACGGCCAGGCAGACGTTGAGGACTCGCCGTAACGAGAAATTGACAGGTTCGGCTGTGCGGCTGCTCGGATAGGTTGTAGCGAGGGATCCACCACCCCCGTGAAGGAGTTCCATGTGGCAAGGGCCGCGAAAGGTTAGCCAGGATCGGTCAAGGTCTGACCAAAACTCGGCGATGGTTGCATAAGCCACAGCACATCTGTTCATGGCATGACGGACGGGGATAGTGACGTTATCTCGACGCCCATCGGAAGCACTCGGCTGAGTTTGGCGTTCACCTTACGCTTGTCCCAATTTACCGGCTCAGCGTGGATCACGGGAGCGAGTCACTGGCAACCAGGGCAACCAGGCACAATTGATTGCGCGGAGCTTACGCAGAAATTCCTCTCGCCAAAGGCATTGGCGTAATATTGAATAGTAGTGTGATCATATGGGACGAAAATGGAACCCCTGCCTGATATAGATCCATCTGAAACGCAGGAATGGCTGGACGCGCTTGAGTCCGTGCTTACACACGAAGGTACGGAAAGAGCGCATTACCTGCTCGAAAGGCTGATCGAGAAGGCCCGCCGCTCGGGCGCGTACCTTCCGTATAGCGCAACCACCGCTTATATCAATACCATTCCGCCTGGAAAGGAGGACCCATCACCCGGTAATCCCGCACTGGAGCACAGGATTCGTTCTTACGTTCGCTGGAACTCCATGGCGATGGTTTTGCGCGCCAACAAACATTCCAATGTCGGTGGCCATATCGCCACTTTTGCTTCCGCAGCCACCCTCTACGATGTCGGCTATAACCACTTCTGGCATGCCGCCTCAGAAAATCACGGCGGCGACCTGTTATTCGCCCAGGGCCATTCTTCCCCCGGCCTTTATGCTTATGCTTTTCTTCTGGGAGAACTGACGGAGGAACAACTCGATAATTTCCGCCAGGAAGTCGAAGGAAAAGGGCTGTCTTCGTACCCTCATCCCTGGCTCATGCCAGATTTCTGGAAATTCCCCACGGTATCGATGGGGCTGGGGCCACTGATGGCGATTTATCAGGCTCGTTTCATGAAATATCTGGACAGCCGCGGACTTGTCAACACGCAAGGGCGAAAGGTTTGGGCGTTCATGGGTGATGGGGAAATGGATGAACCTGAATCCAAGGGCGCTATTTCGCTGGCCTCCCGGGAAAATCTCGATAATCTGATTTTTGTCGTGAATTGCAATCTCCAGCGTCTCGACGGGCCGGTGCGCGGTAATGGCAAGATCATCCAGGAACTCGAAGCAGCCTTTCGGGGAGTCGGCTGGAACGTTATCAAGGTAATCTGGGGATCATACTGGGACCCGCTGCTAGCGAAAGATACCAAAGGCCTGCTACAGCAGCGCATGATGGAGTGTGTGGACGGCGAGTATCAAACTTTCAAGTCCAGGGACGGCGCTTATGTGCGGGAACATTTCTTCGGCAAATACCCCGAGCTGCTGGCCATGGTCGCCAATATGTCCGACGACGATATCTGGAGACTCAATCGTGGCGGGCATGATCCGCATAAGGTCTATGCTGCATACGCCGCGGCGGCAAGGCACACAGGGCAACCAACCGTCATTCTTGCCAAGACCATCAAGGGCTACGGCATGGGTGAAGCGGGTGAAGCGCAGAACATTACTCATCAACAGAAAAAGATGGGTACCACTTCACTGAAGGCGTTTCGCGATCGCTTTGGGCTACCAATACCGGACGATAAAATAGACGAGGTGCCGTATTTGAAATTCGATGAGAAATCGGCAGAGTTCATCTATATGCATGAGCGCAGACAGGCCTTGGGGGGATTTCTCCATCACCGCCGCCGCAAGGCCGATGCGCTGCAGGTACCGCCTTTGTCCGCGTTTGAAACGCTCCTCAAGGCGAGCGGCGAGGGAAGAGAGTCTTCCACTACCATGGCCTTCGTGCGCATACTGAATATCCTCGTAAAGGACAAGGGCATTGGCAAGCGCGTAGTACCTATCGTCGCGGATGAGTCGCGTACTTTTGGCATGGAAGGCATGTTCCGGCAATTGGGCATCTGGTCCTCGACCGGGCAGCTATATACGCCCCAGGATGCCGATCAATTAATGTATTACAAGGAAGACAAGAACGGCCAGATTCTGCAGGAAGGGATCAATGAGGCAGGAGCCATGTCATCGTGGATGGCTGCGGCAACCGCTTACAGTACCCATGGGGTGCAGATGATTCCCTTCTATATCTTTTACTCCATGTTCGGCTTTCAACGGGTTGGCGATCTGGCGTGGGCAGCCGGCGACATGCGTTGCCGCGGATTTCTACTCGGGGGCACCGCCGGACGCACCACTCTCAACGGCGAAGGGCTCCAGCATGAGGATGGCCATAGCCATCTGGCTGCGTCGACTATTCCAAATTGCGTGTCCTATGACCCTACGTTTGCCTACGAACTCGCCGTGATCATTCGGGATGGCATGCGCCGCATGTATGAGGTGCAGGAGGATGTTTACTACTACATCACGGTAATGAATGAAAACTACTCCCATCCGGAAATGCGGGCCAACGCGGAGCAAGGCATATTGAAAGGTATGTATCTGTTTCGCGAAAGCAGCGCTGGGTCGAGTTCCGGCCTGCGAGTTCAATTGCTAGGCTCGGGCACCATTCTGCGCGAGGTTATCGCGGCCGCGGAACTGTTGGAAAAGGAGTACGATGTCGCCGCCGATATCTGGAGCGCCACAAGTTTCAACGAATTGCGGCGTGAAGCACTAGACGTAACGCGCTGGAATATGCTTCATCCCAACGAAACGCCAAGGCCGACTTACGTCGGCACGTGTCTCAAGGACCGGGAAGGCCCGGTCGTCGCAGCTACCGACTATATGAAAATTTTTGCCGATCAGATACGGGAATTCGTGCCGAGGCGTTATAAGGTTTTAGGCACAGACGGTTTTGGGCGTTCCGACACACGCGAACGGCTGCGCCGGTTCTTTGAAGTGGATCGCTATTACGTCACTGTGGCCGCTCTTGAGGCCTTGGCTGAAGACGGTAAAATTCCGGCTGAAAAGGTGGCGCAAGCGATAAAAAAATTCGGCATTGATCCGGAAAAACCGAATCCGGTGACAGTGTAAGCCAATCAGAAGGCGCAAGAGTGCAGGCGCGCTCTTCATGCATGACAACGGCAGCGGACCGACCTTGCACGCCTTGGGATGAATTCGAATGAAGGAAAAAAGCGTGGCAGAGAGTAAGCAGGTCTCGATTCCGGATATAGGAGACTTTAAAGACGTTCCCGTGATAGAAGTGCTGGTGAAGCCCGGGGATTCGATAAAGCTCGAAGATCCATTGATTGTGCTGGAATCAGACAAGGCAACGATCGAAGTACCGTCTCCCCTGGCAGGTGTCATCGAGAATATCACTGTAAAAGTGGGCGACAAGGTTTCGGAAGGTACGCCCATCCTGACAATGCAAACTCAGGAAACAGATAACGCACCTCCCACTGCACAGCCCGCGCCAGCTTCAGCCCCGTCGCCGTCACCGGCTTCTCCTGCTCCCGCTCAAATACCTAAAACGCCCGAGACGGAGGGAAAGATCCCGAAAACAGAACCACCAGTCCCGGTTTCCGCTGGACAGTCCCGTCGTTCGCCAGTACCGAGTGCGCCCATAGATGAGGCAGGCTTCGCAAA